>CAMLHI010000618.1 GCA_946479705.1 uncultured Oxalobacteraceae bacterium | reverse complement strand
TGGTGACGATCTTCGGGATCACCTCGATCTTCAACAGCCTGCTGTGGGACACCACCGAAGCGCACTGGTTCCTGCTGCTGGCCGGCGCGCTGTATGCCGGCGCCGCGCGCGGCGCCCGCTCGGATTGACGCGATGCCCAGCGACTTGATCTCCGTTGTCGTCACCACCTATAACCGGCCGGACGCGCTGGCCGCGGTGCTGCGCTCCTGCTTCGACCAGAGCGACATGGGCTTCGAGATCATCGTGGCGGACGACGGATCGGGCGAGTCGACCCGCGCCTGCGTCGAGGCATCGAAGCGCGTGGCGCCGGTACCGCTGCAGCATGTGTGGCAGCCCGACCTGGGCTTCCGGCTGGCGATGTCGCGCAACCGCGGCATCCTGGCGGCGAGCGGCGACTACATCCTGCTGCTCGACGGCGACTGCATTCCGCAGCGCGACTATATCGCCCAGCACCGCCGCCTGGCCCAGCCGGGCTGCATGGTCACGGGCAGCCGCGTCCTGCTCGATCGCGCCTTCAGCGAGCGCGTGCTGGCCGAAGGGCTGGACCTGCACCGTCTGGGCGCCTTCGACAAATTGGGCCTGCGCCTGCGCGGGTCGATCAACAAGTGCGCGCCGCTGGTGGTGTCGCTGCCGGACGCGGGACGCGTGCGCAAGGACTTCAGCTACCGCCGCATCAAGGGCTGCAACCTGGCGATCTGGCGCAGCGACCTGCTGCGCATCAACGGCTTCGACGAGAGCTTTTGCGGCTGGGGGCATGAAGACACCGATGCGGTGCTGCGCCTGCATCACGCCGGCGTGCGGCGCAAGGATGGCGCCTATGCCACCGAAGTGCTGCACCTGTGGCATGAAGAGGCCAGGCGCGACGAGGCTGACCACAACCTGGCGGTGGTGCGCCAGCGCCAGCGCGACGGCACCATCGACGCGCTGCGCGGGCTGCGCGAGCACGCCGCGGCCAAGCAGGCCTACTAAGACTTCTCGATACAGGCGCGATACAGCGCGAGATAGGCCGCCCCGGCCTTCTCCCAGGTGAACTGGGCGGCACGGTTGCGGGCGCGCTCGGCCCCGCGCGCGCCGGCGAAGTGCGCCAGGCCGCGTTCCAGCACCTGCTCCATATGGTCGGGCTCGAAACTGTCGAAGTAATAAGCGGCGTCGCCGCCCACTTCCGGCAGCGCCGTCATGCGCGACAGGAACACCGGGCGCCCGTGATGCATCGCCTCGATCACCGGCAAGCCGAAACCTTCGGCCAGCGAAGGAAACACGAAGGCCTCGCAATTGGCGTAGTACCAGTCCTTGTCGAACTGGCTCACCGGTCCGGTCACCACCACCCGGTCGCTCACGCCGTGCTCGGCCGCCGCCGTGAGGATCGTTTGCCGGTATTCTTCCTTGACGACGCCGGAGATGACCAGCGTGCGCCGGTTATTGCGCAGCAGCGGCACCAGCACATGAAAATTCTTCTTCGCGCAGACCATGCCGACGGCGAACAGGAAGGCGCCGGGCGGCTGGTAGCGCGGCTGGTGGCCTTGCGGCGCGCAGCTGAAGGAGGTGCCGTTGTAGATCACCGAAATCTTCGCGGCCGCTTCGGGAAAATGGCGCGCCACGTCCGCCGCCACGAAGTTCGAGATCGCCACGATCCGGTCGGCCCCGCGAATCTTGACGCGCATGCGTTGCATGTGCCGTTCCAGCTTGCGGCTGCCGGCCGGCTGTTCGTAGATCTGGTTCAGGTCATGCACCGTCATGATGGTCTTGCCGCGCACCCGCGCCGGACCGAAGCGGCAGTACTGGTCGGCGAAGTGCACTACGTCGAAGCGGCGGTGCAGCGGAAAGAACCAGCGGTGGTATTTGCGGTGACGGACATAGCCGGCGCCCTGTCCCAGGAAGCCGTCCTGCACCGGATAGGTATAGGCGTTGATGTCGAACTGGCCGGTCGCCTGGCGCAGGATCTCGCGCCCGAGGCTGTGGCCGAAGGTATGCAGTCCGGTATTTTCGTACCGCATGGAGTCGAGCGTGATGAGGATCGATGGTTTCATAATTCAGTATTGTTGGGCGCGCAGCGCGGCGCGGCGCCAGCCGTGCACCACCTGCTCGACCCGATCGGCGCCGATGGCTTGCATGCAGCGGCACGCGGCGGCGCCGGTGCAGCTGGCGCAGGGCTGCTCGGCGCACAGCGATTGCGCCTGGCTGCCCAGCGCGCCCCAGCGCGCCGGATCGATCGGCCGGATCGGCGGGAACAGGCCCAGCGTGGGACGGCCGAGCGCGGCGGCGACATGCAGCGGACCGGTGCCGCTGGCGATCAGGCCGTCGGCCACGCCGATCAGGGCGGTCAAGCCGGCCAGGTCGAACTGCCCGCACAGATTGCGCACGTTGGGCTGCGCCAGCAGCGCCGGCGCGTCGCGTTCGAGCAGCGTGCCCTCGGCCGGACTGCCGGTGACCCAGATGCGGATGGCGGGATCGGCCTGCAGGCGCTGCGCCAGTTCGGTGTAGCGCTGCAGCGGCCACTCGCGGCC
>CAMLHI010000617.1 GCA_946479705.1 uncultured Oxalobacteraceae bacterium | reverse complement strand
GCGTGCCGATCACCTCGGGCCAGATGCTGTCGCTGCCGATGATCGCCGCTGGCGTGATCATCATTGCGATGGCCTACGGGCGCAAGCCCGCGCACGGCACAAGGCCAGCGCACTAGCCGTCGCCCTTCCCGCAGCCACGCCTAGAATTTTGTCTCGAACACGAGCTTGAGCCTGCGAAACGTCGCCGTCCGCAGGTTCATCGCTTCGTCCACGCTGTCGTCGCTATAGCGGGACCGGACCGCCTCGTCATCGGCCAGCAGATTGGCCGCCGTAAAACGCAGCGACGCTGTCCTGGAGCATTTCCACAAGGCGTACATGTCCAGCAGCCGGGTGTCCGATTTGTCCGTGCTCTGGTTCGGCATGATGCGGACGAAGCCGCCTTTTTCGAACACGAAATTGGTCCCAACGGTCAGGGGCAGGCTGACGGCATGCCAGTCCGCGCCCAGCGAGGCGGTCAGGGCGGGCTGGCGGTTGAGCCGGTTTCCCGGCCCCGGCACGCTGTCCAGGCGCGACCAGTTGCGCGCCATGCCCAGGCGCAGATCGACATTCGGGGCGGCGTCGAGCCATTGCCCAAGCTTTCCCTTGGCTTCCAGTTCCAGCCCGAATACCTTGGCGTTGCCGTTGTTGACCGGGGTTTCAATCCAGGTCGCGCCGGACTGGAATATCTTGGCGAGCACCACCCGGCTGATGCTGCGGGCGTAGCCGTTCACGCCGAGGAAGGCATCGCCGGGCAGATAGTGTTCATACCCGAGGTCCAGGCCCCACGCCAATTCGGGCAGGAGGTCGGGATTGCCCTGGAAGTTAGGCGTGGTCGCGCTGTTCTGGTTGACCACCCAGCGGCGCGGAATCAGCTCACGCGCGGTGGGCGCCTTGAAGGTACGGCCCAACGCGATGCGCACCTGGTCCGACTCGGTACCGGGCACCTTCCACAGCAGCTGCGCGGTGGGGCTGGCCACGCTGGAGCGCGAGTTCACCGCGGCCAGCACGTTCCCGCCTGTCCTGGCCGTCAAGATTTCATAGCGCACGCCCAGATAAGCGGACAAGGCGCTGGAAATTGTCCAGCCGTCCTGCACGAACACGGCCAGACGCGAGATCGTGGCGCGGTAATCCTCGGCCAGATTGTCCAGGGGCAGGCCGACCGGACTGGTCTCGGCCTGCACGCGGTCTTCCACGCGCCGGCCGCTCTGGCCATCCCAGCCGAGGTCCAGCCCGTGCTGGCCGCTCAGGCCGAACGCCACCTTGCCGCGCAAGGCCAGGCTGCGGTCATTCAGGTCGGAGGCTATGGTTCGGTGCAAGACCGGGCCGCCCTGCTCGTCGCTGGCATCGAAACGCGAATCGGCGCGCCGCTTCAGCAGTGTCAGGGTGAGTTTCGATTCGATGCGTCCACGCTCGCCAAGCGGACTTTTCCACTGCGCATTAGCCAGCGCCTGGGTCGCCTTTTCGGCTGTGACCAGCAGATCGCCGGCGAAGGCTGGCGCATCCCCGCTTAGGGCCGTGCGGGTGTCGGGTGCTGCGTAATCCCGCGCGCGCCGCTGAAGCATCGCGTCGACGCTCAGCATCTGGCCCTCGCCCGGTTTCCAGCTCGCACGGGGGCTCAGGTTAATCGTCGTTTCACGCTGTTTCTCATTGCTGACGGTACGATACAGCGACGAGGGCTGGCCGTTGCGCGGCAACGAGTCGGTCAGCGCGAGCGCTGGCCAGCGCTCGCGCTCGACCCTGGCGCCACCGGCCAAACCGTACGACAGCGTGCCGTTATGGTCGGCAAAGTCGCCCGAGAGCATCGGGGCGGCAGCGCCTTCGAAGCCGCCGATTCCCGCCTTGAGCTCGCGCTGGCGCTTCGACGCGGCCGCCTTGAGGATGATGTTCAAGGTACCCGCGATCGCCTGAGCGCTCACGTCGGCCGTGGCCGAGCGCAGCACCTCGACGCGCTCGACCTGCGCCGGCGAGATCGCGTCGATCGAGAAGCCCGGCGGCACGGCGGCGCCGTTGATCAGCACTTGGGTATAGCCTGCGCCCAGGCCGCGCATGCGCACTACCGCGTCCTTGCCGGGTGAACGGTCGATCGATATTCCGGGGATGCGCTGCAGGGCGTCGGCAAGGTTGTTGTCGCCGAAGCGGACCAGATCGTCGCGTGTGACGATGACCTTGGCGGCCGAGGCGCCGCGCCGGCTGGCGACCGCGCTGGCACTGATTTCCACGCGCGCGGCCGGGGCCGGGTTCTCCGGCGCCGTGGACTGCGCAAGCAGTGGGGCCGCGGCGACAGCCAAGGGCAGCGCGTACGCCAGTCGCGCGGCGCGCATCGGCGTTCCTGAAGGCGCGTTACATGAAAGGTAAGATTTACTAAATAACATGAAACAGCGGATTGTAGTGGGGGCAACTGGCAATGTCAAACAGCGCAAGTGGCCAAGAGAAAGGCCGACGGTGCTAGCGGAACGACTTCCATAGCATGTAGCCCGCCAGCGCATACAGCACCACCGCGAAGATGCGCTTGAGCGGCGCCACGGCCA
>CAMLHI010000616.1 GCA_946479705.1 uncultured Oxalobacteraceae bacterium | reverse complement strand
ATCGGGAGGCGCCGGCGGGGCCGGCGCGGCGGGGGGGGGGGGCGCCGCGGGGGCCGCCGGCGCCGCGGGTGCTGCGGGCGTTGCGGGCGCTGCGGGTGCCGCGGGTGCAGCGGGCGCGGCAGGTGCGGCCGCGGCAGCGGCGCCGCCGCTACCGCCACCACAGCCAGCCAGCAAGGAAGTCAGTAGCGCTGCTACCGCGATCAAGTGCTCGTTATTCATTATTATCCGCTTTGGAAACAGGGTGGAGGCCGCGGCCCGCCGGCGACCGGCGGGCCTCAGTATGCGGGCGCGAGGAGCCAGCCGTGCGGCGCGCGCCGGTTAGTGGGTGGCGCCGCTATGCCCGATGCGGTAGTAGTCGAAGTCGACCCGGCCGCCGGCGGTCTTGGTCGAGTAGTAGAAGAGCGCGTAGCGGTAACCCATGAAGTGCGGGATGGTGTACTCAAGGCGCGAGGCACGACCGATGGGGGTCCAGGATTTGCCGTCGAGGCTGTAGGAGAAGCGCGCGAGGTCAGGCCCGGACTGGAAGTCGCAGTTGACCTTGAGGTAAACGGTATTGCCGGACAGGGGAATGGAGGCGATCTCCTCGGTCTTGCCGGAATCTGCACTGACCATGACGAGCGATTTGGCGCCATTGCTCATCTTTACGCCAACAAAACCATACTTTGCCTGCAAAGCGGCGATACCGGCCCAGTCGCCATCCTTCATGCCGCTCACGTCGATGCTGGTGGTGGCGAAGCTGTCAGGGCCGAAGGTGCGCTGGGTGAGGGTATTCCTGGCCTGGGTCAGGCTGGAATCGACCCGGCTGGTGACGAAGCTCATGTAGCCGGGGCGCTTGGTGAGCGACCAGTTGCGCGGATCGGGATTGTGATTCCATTGCCAGGCCAGGGGCAGGGCGCGTTCGCCGGGCCGGCGCTCGAATTCGTCGGATGCAACGATGCCGGAGACGCCGGAAACGCCTTGCTGGCCGGCGGGGATGTCCAGCGTCATGGGCACTTCGCCGCCCTGGCCGAGCACGGGCCAGCCATCCTTCCAGCTCACGGGCACGAGGTAGGGGATGCGGCCGACAGCGCCGTTGTCCCGGAACAGATAGGCATACCATTTGCCTTCCGGGGTGTCGATCAGGCCGCCCTGGGCGATACCGCGGTCGTCGAGCGCGATGCGGCCCTCGTAGGGACCGTCGAGCTTGTCGGCGCGGTGGACAATGACGGCGCGCGCCCAGCGGGTCTTGCGCGAGGCGATGTTGAAGAGGTAGTAGTGGCCGTTGATCTTTTGCAGCTGCGAGCCTTCGCCACACAGTCCGCCCTGCTCGGCGCCGAAGACGGCGTCGACCTTTTCGATGATGAGCTTGTTCACGCCGCCGGGCTTGACGCCGGTGAGATCCGATTTCAGCTCGGTGAGCATGATTTTATTGCAGCCCCACACCATGTAAGTGCGGCCGTTCTCGAAAAACAGGCTGTGGTCATGCATCAAGGGCTCGAAACTGGTTTCTTTCCAGGGGCCGCGTTCCGGGTCGCGCGTGGTGAAGATGTGGGTGCGGCCGCCGCTGGTGGCGGCAAAGGTCGTGGCATAGAACAAGCCGTCGTGGTAACGGATGCTGCTGGCCCAGGAGCCGGCACCGTAGGCGTTCTTGCCGTTTTCGAGGCGATAGGCGGCGTTGTCGTCCAGGGTTTCATAGGCGTAGGAAGCCATGCTCCAGTTGACCAGGTCGGTCGACTTCATGATCGGCAGGCCCGGGCTCATGTGCATCGTCGTGCTGCTCATGTAGTAGGTTTTCCCTACACGGGTGATCGCGATGTCCGGCACGTCGGCCCAGATCAGGGGATTATGAGCAGGATTGGCCACTGCTTGCGGCACCGGCTGGGACGGGTCGGGGTTCGGGGAGAATTTCCAGAAATCGACCTTGAACAGTTCTTCCCCGGCCGCGCCGCGGAACACGAAGAAGACATCCTGGACGCCGGTGGCGCCGGATATCTGGGTGGACTGCGGCTGCCATTGGCCGCCGGTTCCCGCGACGGGCAGCGTGCCGATCAACTTGCCGTCGACCTTGCCCAAACGAATCTCGATCTTCGCCCCGCTGGCCTGATTCAGCTTGGCCGTGCTGGACAGGCTGGCCATGAAGGCGCGCGCGCCGTGCGCGCCGAAATCGACATTGCGCACCGAGACGTAGGCGCCGTCGTGGATGTCGCGCAGATTCTGGCCGCCGGTGCTGGAGGGCTCGATCTTGACACCGGAAGACCAGGCGATGGTCTCGGCTTCCACGCGCTTGTAGGGATCGAGGGTGGCGATCGGCGCCGGCCCTTCCCTGGTCGGCTGCACCGTCGGGCCCGTGTCGTCCGGCTTGAACTTCAACTCGTCGACGGCCACGGAACGCTTGAAGCCGTCGCCTCCCGGCAGGTCGGCGTTGTGATAAAAGAGGTAGGTCTTGCCCTTGAAATCGACCACGCCCGGGTGGTTGGTCCAGGTGCTTTGCGTGGGCATGAGGGCGCCGCCGTAGGTCCACGGGCCTTCGGC
>CAMLHI010000615.1 GCA_946479705.1 uncultured Oxalobacteraceae bacterium | reverse complement strand
GCGACCTTCGTCCCGTTCACGGCGCAAACGCGCATGAGCGGCGTGGACATTGGCGCGCGCTCCCTGCGCAAGGGCGCTGCCGAGGCGATGAAGCAGTACGTGATAGGACTTGGCTACCCGTACCCCGCGGAAGTGTCCAGCGCGGTCGAGGATATTTCCCGGCGCGGCAGCACGCCGCTGGTGGTGGTCGATGCGGGCCGGGTGATGGGAGTGGTCGAATTGAAGGACATCGTCAAGGGCGGCATCAAGGAGCGTTTCGCCGAACTGCGCCGCATGGGCATCAAGACCGTGATGATCACCGGCGACAACCGGCTGACGGCCGCCGCGATCGCCGCCGAAGCGGGTGTGGACGACTTTCTGGCCGAAGCGACGCCGGAGGACAAGCTCAAACTGATTCGCAGCTACCAGGCCGACGGCCGCCTGGTCGCCATGACGGGCGACGGCACCAACGATGCGCCCGCACTCGCGCAGGCCGATGTCGCCGTGGCCATGAATTCGGGCACGCAGGCGGCCAAGGAGGCCGGCAACATGGTCGACCTGGATTCGAACCCGACCAAGCTGCTCGAAATCGTCGAGATCGGAAAACAGATGCTGATGACGCGCGGCTCGCTTACCACATTCTCGATCGCCAACGATATCGCCAAGTATTTCGCCATCATCCCGGCGGCCTTTGTCGCCACCTACCCGCAGTTGAAGGCGCTCGATGTCATGCACCTGACCAGCGCTTCGTCGGCCATCATGTCGGCGGTGATCTTCAACGCCCTGATCATCGTGGTGCTCATTCCGCTCGCGCTCAAGGGAGTGCAGTACCGCCCCATCGGCGCCGCGGGGCTGCTGCGCCGCAATCTACTGGTGTACGGCCTCGGCGGGATCGCGCTGCCCTTCATCGGCATCAAGCTCATCGATGTGGTCCTGACCGCCCTCAACCTGGCCTGATAGGAGAACGCCATGCAAAACCAGTTCCGTCCCGCGCTCACGCTGTTGGCCATCCTGAGCATCGTGTGCGGCATCCTCTATCCCCTGGTGGTGACCGGCGTCGGCGCGGCCCTGTTTCCTGCGCAGGCGGAAGGCAGCCTGATTCGTCAGGGAAGCGTGCTGCGCGGCTCCAGCCTGATCGGGCAAAATTTCACCAGTCCCAAGTATTTCTGGGGACGGCCATCGGCTACCGCTCCGATGCCCAACAATGCGGCCGGCTCGGGCGGCTCGAACCTGGGACCCACCAATCCGGCCCAGCTCGACGCGGTCAAAGCGCGCATCGCTGCCCTGAAGTCGGCCGATCCCGGCAACGCAGCGCCGGTGCCGGTGGACCTGGTGACGGCGTCGGCCAGCGGCCTGGACCCGGAAATCAGCGTGGCGGCCGCCCAGTACCAGGCGGCACGTGTCGCGCGTGCGCGCGGCATGGCTGTGCCGCGGGTCGCCGATCTGATTGCGAAAAATACCCTGGTCCAATATGCTGGCTTTTTCGGCGAGCCGCGCGTCAATGTACTGGCGCTGAACCTGGCGCTCGATACAGCGCGTTGAGGGCGTTCGCCTTTCCATAAGGACTCTGATCCATGCCACCTGCCGACCCCCAGCGCCCCGACCCGGATGCCCTGCTGGCGCACATGCAGCAGCAGGAGCGCCAGTCGCAGCGCGGCAAACTGCGCATCTATTTCGGCGCGTCGGCAGGCGTCGGCAAGACGTATGCCATGCTGGGCGCGGCGCGCCAATGGCAGGCTGCGGGAAACCGCGTGCTCGTCGGGGTGCTCGAAACCCATGGCCGCAGTGAGACGGCCGCGATGCTGGAAGGGCTGGAGGTGCTGCCGGCCAAAGCGGTCCAATACCGGGACAAGTCGATCACCGAGTTTGACATCGACGCCGCGCTGGACAGCGGTGCGCCGCTGATTCTGGTGGACGAACTGGCGCATTCGAATGCTCCCGGTTCGCGCCATCCGAAACGCTGGCAGGACGTGGAGGAATTGCTGAACGCGGGCATCGACGTGTACACCACCGTCAATGTGCAGCACCTTGAAAGCCTCAATGACGTGGTGGGCGGCATTACCGGCATACGGGTGTCTGAAACGGTGCCCGATACCGTGTTCGATGCTGCCGACGAAGTGGTCCTGGTCGACATCCCGGCCGACGAGCTGCTGGCCCGCCTGCAGTCGGGGCGGGTGTATCACGGCCAGCAGGCCGAGCGCGCCTCGAAGAATTTTTTCCGCAAGGGGAACCTGATCGCGCTGCGCGAACTGGCGTTGCGCCGCACGGCCGACCGGGTCGAAGGCGACATGCGCGCCTACCGCATCGAAAAATCGATCGACACGATCTGGAAAACCGGTACGGCCTTGCTGGCCTGCGTGGGACCGCGCGATGGTGGCGAGCACATCGTACGCAGCACCGCGCGGCTGGCCAGCCAGCTTGGCAGCCATTGGCACGCGGTCTATGTCGAGACGCCTCAGCTGCAGCGCTTGCCCTCGGCGCAGCGCGAGCAGATCCTCAAGACCATCAAGCTGGCGCAGGATCTGGGCGCCACCAC
>CAMLHI010000614.1 GCA_946479705.1 uncultured Oxalobacteraceae bacterium | reverse complement strand
AAGGCATCGCTGCCGCCGCACTGCACGCCCACCACCAGGTCCGAGGCCGGGCAGGTTTCGCGCCTGCGCGCATTGAGCCTGGCGAGATGGACTTCGGCCTGGCGCATGATCGAGTCGATCATCGACATGAAGCCGACGTGGGCTTCGTCCTGCAGGCATACCTGGGCCGGGTCGCCGCCGCCGGCGATCGGGATCGAGCCCTTGGGGAACAGGCGGCTGGGCTGCAGCTTTTCGCAGCCCAGCGAGACGACCATGGCCTGGCCGCCGAAATTCGGGTTCCGGCTGATGTTGCGCAGGGTGCGGATGGGAATCTCGGCGCCGGGCGCGTCGATCGCCACGCCGCAGCCGTAGGTGTGCTCCACCCCGACCACGTCGTCGACGTTCGGATACTTCTTGAGCAGTTCATCCTTGATGCGCTGGACCGCGAACTCCACCACGCCGGACACGCACTGCACGGTGGTGGTGATGGCCAGGATGTTGCGGGTGCCGACCGAGCCGTCGGCATTGCGGTAGCCTTCGAAGGCGTAGCCGTCGAGCGGCTCCATGGGCGGGGGCTTGCGGGTGGCGATCGGCAAGCCCTCGAGCTCACGCGCGCCGGGCATGCGCAGCACCGCTTCGGCCACCCAACTGCCGCGCGGCAAGGCTTTGGCGGCGAAGCCGATGGTGACGTTGTAGCGCAGCACCGGATCGTTCTCGGCCATATCGCTCAAGGCAACTTTGTGCCCTTGGGGAATCCCGTCGACCAGCACCAGTCCGTCCGGGAAGACTGTGCCCGCGGCCAAGCCCCCGTCGTTGACGACAATCGCGACGTTGTCGTTCGGATGCATACGGATATACAGCGGGGTTTGCGGAGTGTCTGCCATGCGAGAGCCTTGAAGGTGCGATCGGCCCCTTTTCCGGCCCGACCGCAGGTAGTAAAACGCCGGGCAAGTATGCCAGTTTCCGCGATAACCGGCTAGTCCAGGAGCCTCATCTGGCCTTACCAATTTAAATCGGTCATACCAGTTAGCGCCTCTGGGCTTGCGTTGCCGACCGCTTCGGCGCGGCGCCCCGGGCCGCTATAATCCTTGAACAATTTACCAACACAACAGGTGCCTGACCATGAACCAGCGACCTTCCGGCCTGCCACAAGCACTCGGCCATTTGCGCATCCTCGACCTGACCCGCGTACTGGCCGGTCCGTGGTGCGCGCAAAACCTCGCCGACCTCGGCGCGGACGTCATCAAGATCGAACGGCCCGGCTGCGGCGACGATACGCGCGCCTGGGGTCCGCCCTATGCCCGCGATGCCGATGGCGAGAACACCAGCGAGTCGGCCTATTACCTTGCGGCCAACCGCGGCAAGCGTTCCGTCACCGTCGATATCGCCAGCGCCGACGGCCAGGCCCTGATCCGCGAGCTGGCACGCGTGTCCGACGTGGTGTTGGAAAACTATAAGGTCGGCCAGCTCCAGCGCTACGGACTGGACTATGCCTCCCTCAAGGCGCTCAAGCCGGACCTGATCTATTGCTCCATCACCGGCTTCGGCCAGGACGGCCCCTACGCCCACCGTTCCGGCTACGATTTCCTGATCCAGGGCATGGGCGGACTGATGTCGGTCACCGGCGAGCGCGACGACCTGCCCGGTGGCGGCCCGCAAAAGGCTGGCGTGGCCCTGACCGACTTGATGACGGGTATGTACGCCACGATTGCCGTACTCGGCGCCCTCGCCCACCGCGACCGCACCGGCGAAGGCCAGTACATCGATATGGCCCTGCTCGACACGCAGGTTGCCATGCTGGCCAATGTCGGCAGCAATTACCTCAACAGCGGCAAGCCGCCCAAGCGCTGGGGCAACGCCCACGCCAATATCGTTCCCTACCAGACCTTCGCCTGCGCGGACGGCCACATCATCGTCGCGGCCGGCAACGACAGCCAGTACCAGAAATTCGTCGAGGCCGGCGGCCAGCCCGAGCTGGCCACGGACCCGCGCTTCGCCACCAATCCCCAGCGCGTCAGCAACCGCGACGTGCTGGTGCCCCTGCTCGACGCCATGGTGCGGCAGCGTACCAAGGCCGACTGGATCGCCCGTCTCGAAGCGGTGGGCGTCCCTTGCGGCCCCATCAATAACGTGGCCGAAGTGTTCGACAATCCGCAGGTACAGGCGCGCGCCATGGCCATCGACATGCCCCATCCCACGGCCGGCAGCGTCAAGCTGGTGCGCAGCCCGATGCGGCTGTCCGCCACGCCGGCGCTGGCCGACCGTGCGCCGCCCCTGCTGGGGCAGCACACCGATGAAGTGCTGCGCGAACTGCTGGGGCGCAGCGACGAAGACATCGCGCGCCTGCGCGCGGCGGGCGCGATCGCCTGATCAGTGCAGCTGGTGTTTCAGGTCGGATAGCTCGTCGTGCACCCGCGTCACGGCTTCCTGCAGACGCGGCTCCACCTGGCCCTGGATGCGGCACACGCGCTTGGCCTCGTCGCCGATCATTTCCAGGTCGTCGACACATTGCACGATGCGCTGCTGGTCGCTCGACTGCA
>CAMLHI010000613.1 GCA_946479705.1 uncultured Oxalobacteraceae bacterium | reverse complement strand
GCGCCGGCGGGGTCACCGACAGCCAGTCCGGCCCCTCCTCCACCGTGGCGCCCAGCTTGCGCAGCTCGATGGCCATGGCCGCCAGGCGGTCGGTTTCCTTCACGCGCCAGCTGGCGATATTGCGCAGCGTGGTGGTGCCCTCGGCGTACAGCGCGGCCACCGCGATCGTCATGGCGGCATCGGGAATGTGATTGAAGTCGGCGTCGATGGCTTTCAGCGGCGCGCTGGCCGAGGCTTCGATCCAGTTGTCGCCGCGGGTGATGGTGGCGCCCATCAGCTCCAGCGCTTCGGCGAAGCGCACGTCGCCCTGGATGCTGTCCTTGCCCACGCCTTCGACCCGCACCGGGCCGCCGCCGATCGCGCCGGCGGCCAGGAAGTACGAGGCCGACGAGGCATCGCCTTCGACGTGGATGGTGCCCGGGCTGGTGTACTTCTGGCCCGGCTGCACGGTGAACGAAGCCCAGCCATCCTGCTCGACCTGCACGCCGAAGCGGCGCATCAGGTTCAGGGTGATCTCGATGTAGGGCTTGGAAATGAGCTCGCCGACCACGTCGATGGTGACCGGATGGGTCTTGGCCATCAGCGGCGCGGCCATCAGCACGGCGGTCAGGAACTGGCTCGACACATTGCCGCGCACCGACAGGCGCTCGGCGTGAATGTGGCCGCGGCGGATGCGCAGCGGCGGGAAACCTTCCACGCCCGTGTACTCGATCTGGGCGCCGATGGCGTTGAGGGCGTCGACCAGGTCGCCGATCGGGCGCTCGTGCATGCGCGAGACGCCATGCAGCGTGTAGTCGCCGCCGATCACCGCCAGCGCCGCCGTCAGCGGACGGATGGCGGTGCCCGCGTTGCCCATGAACAGATCGGCTTCATGCACCGGCAGCACACCGCCGGCGCCATGCACCAGGTGGGTACGCTCGTCGACCTCTTCCCACTTGATGCCCAGCGAACGCAGGGCGCCCAGCATCACCAGGGTATCGTCGGAAGCGAGCAGGTCGACGATGGTGGTGCTGCCTTCGCACAGCGCGGCCAGCAGCAGGGTGCGGTTGGAAATGCTCTTCGAGCCCGGAAGGCGGACCGTGCCCTCCACATGCATGACGGGCTGGAGATCGAGATGGTGGGGATACTGCTTTTGCTGCGACATGCGAATTCCTCGGGTGGCTTTATTCTTCGGTGTTGATCGGCGCGGGCTGTTCGGCGGTCTCGATGGCGTCGGTCCACTGGCGGCGCGCACGGCGCGCATTGGCGTAGATCGCTTCGAGTCCGGCGCCGTCGCGCGCGGCCAGCATGGCGCGCATGCGGGTCAATTGTGCCAGATAGTCGTCCAGCTCGGCCAACAGGGCGTTCTGGTTGGCCAGGCTGATGTCGCGCCACATCTCGGGCGACGAGGCGGCGATGCGGGTGAAATCGCGAAAGCCGCTGGCGGCGAACTGGAACAGCAGCGCGGAATGGTCCTTGTGCGCCACGTCGTCCACCAGCGCGAATGCCAGCAGGTGCGGCAGGTGGCTGACGGAGGCGAACACGGTATCGTGCTGCTCGGGCGTGAGGCGGTAGATGTGGGCGCCGCAGGCCTGCCAGGCGGCGGCGACCTTATCGACATCGGCCGGGGCGTTTTCCGGCAGCGCCGTGAGCACCACCTTCTTGCCCGCGTACAGATCGGGAATCGCGGCGTCCGGCCCGTTGCTTTCGCGTCCGGCGATCGGGTGGCCCGGCACGAACTGCTTCACGCGCAGGCCCAGCGCTTCATAGGCGGCGGCCACCACGTCCGACTTGGTGCTGCCGGCGTCGGTGATGATGGTGCCCTCTTCCAGATACGGCAACAGGAAAGCCAGGATGCGCCCGGTCTGCGCCACCGGGGCGGCGATCAGCACCAGGTCGGCGCCCCGCATGGCGTCGGCCGGCGAGGTGGCGACTTCGTCGATGATGCCCAGCTCCAGCGCGCGCGCCATCGCTGCGGGCGTGCGTCCCAGCCCCGTGATGTGGGCCGCCTTGCCGGCCGCCTTGAGCGCCAGCGCGAAGGAGCCGCCAATCAGGCCGGCGCCGACGATGAGGACTTTATTGAACACGTCAGGCCAGCGCTTTCTTCAGGGCCGCGATGAACACCGCGTTTTCCTGCGGCAGGCCGATCGAGATGCGCAGCCATTGCGGCAGGCCGTAGTTGCCGACCGGGCGCACGATCACGCCCTGCTTGAGCAGCGCCAGGTTGACGCGCGCGCCGGCGCCCTCGTCCTCGCCGACCTTGACGAGCACGAAGTTACCGAAGGACGGCACGTATTGAAGGCCCATCTCCTCGAACGCTTCGACGAACTGGCGGTAGCCGGCGGCGTTGTTGCGCGCGCCCTCTTCCAGGAAGGCCTTGTCGTTGAGGGCCGCGATGGCGGCGGCCTGCGCCAGCGAATTGACGTTGAAGGGCTGGCGGATGCGGTTCATCAGGTCCGTCAGCGCCGGCTGGGCGATGGCGAAACCGACCCGCAGCCCGGCCAGACCGTAGGCTTTCGAGAAGGTGCGCGAGACCACCAGGTTCGG
>CAMLHI010000612.1 GCA_946479705.1 uncultured Oxalobacteraceae bacterium | reverse complement strand
TGGCGCCGGCCAGGCGCAGGCGCTCCCGGCCGCGCTGGCGCTGCACCAGCGCCGTAACCTGACGGATCTCGGCCAGGTAGGCCAGGCCCGCCCGTTCGCCGCTGGCGCGCGCCAGCGCTTCCTGCAGCTCGGCCATGAGCGCGCCACTGATGGCCAGCAGCGGCAGCACGAACATCAGGCACACGAGAATGAACTTGGGTAGCAGGCGCAGGCGCTGCATCAGGCGGACGGCCGGAGCGAACAGGATGGTCATGGGAGTACACTTTAATTTCCAGCTGGAAATTATGCGGCGCGACTATGACAACGTGATGACCCACGGAAACGCCGCTTGGGAGGCGGCGCCGAATTGCCGCATAATGCTGGTTCCTCAACGACGGGTGGCAGGCGCATGCACGTACTACTGGTGGAAGACGACGCGGTGCTGGCCGATGGCCTCGCGCGCATCCTGCAAGGCCATGCGATGCTGGTCGAAACGGTAGCCAACGGCAGCCTGGCCGACCAGATGCTCCAGCGCGGCACCGACTACGCCGTGGTGGTGCTCGATATCGGCCTGCCCGGCATCGACGGCTTCGAAGTGGTGCGGCGCCTGCGCGCGCGCGCCAGCGCCGTCCCGGTGCTGCTGCTGACGGCGCGCGACGCCATCGAAGACCGCGTGCGCGGCCTGGAGCTGGGCGCCGACGACTACCTGGTCAAGCCGTTTGCCAGCGCCGAGCTGGTGGCGCGCATCCGTGCGCTGGCGCGGCGCGGCGCGCCCAAGCCGGCCCAGTGGACCTTGGGCCGGCTGGTGTTCGACACCGATGCCAAGCGCGCCCATATCGACCGGCGTGCGCTGGAATTGTCGGCGCGCGAGTGGGCCGTGCTGGAATATTTGCTCCAGCACGTGGCCCGGGTGGTGTCCAAGCAGCAGATCATCGACGCCATCCTTCCTTACGGCGACGAACTGACCCTGAACGCGGTGGAAGTGTATATTTCGCGCGTGCGCCTGAAAATCGCCGATGCCGGCATCAGCATCCGCACCATCCGCGGCTTTGGCTATATGCTCGAACAGAATCCATGAACAGTATCCGCTTGCGCCTGCTCAAGGGGCTGGTCGGGCCGATTCTTTTGATTAACCTGGCCGGCGCCAGCCTGACCTACCTGCTGGCCTGGCTGCCGGCCCAGCAGGCGTTCGACCAGACCCTGCAGGATGGCGCCGGTGCGCTGGCCGCGCGTCTGCGCGCCGGCCCGGCCGGCCCGCAGCTCGATCTGCCGCGCCAGGCCGAGCAGGTGCTGCGGGCCGACGCCGTCGACGCCGTCTATTTCGTGGTGCGCGACCAGGCCGGCCGGGTGCTGGCGGGCGATCCCGACTTCCCCGCCCTCAAGCCGGGTCCCGCCTACGATGCGCGCTTGCGCGGCGAAGCGGTGCGCGCGGCCGGCCGGTCGCTGCGGGTGGGGGCCGACACGGTCCAGATCGGCGTGGCCAAGACGCTGCGCAAGCGCCAGAGCGCGCGCCAGGCCATCGTGCGTGCCCTGGTCCTGCTCGAGAGCCTGTTTACGCTGGCGCTGGTCGGCCTGATCTGGTTTTCCGTCACCACCGGCCTGCGCCCGCTGGCGCGCATGCGTGCCGATCTCGGCCGGCGCGAGGCGGGCGACTTCGCTCCGCTCGAGTCGGGCGCCGTGCCCTACGAACTGGCCCCGGTGGTGAGCGCCTTCAACGATTTGCTCGACAAGGTGCAAAGCGGGGCGCAGGCCCAGCACGATTTCCTGGCCGATGTGGCCCATCAGCTGCGCACGCCGCTGGCCGGCATGGGCCTGCAGCTGGAATGGCTGGCGCAGCGCCACGCGGGCGACCCCGACACGGTGCGCTCGGTCGGCTTGATGCTGCTGGCGAACGCGCGCATGGTGCGCCAGACCAATCAGTTGCTGGCGCTGGCGCGCGCCGAACCGAGCCGCTTCGAGAAAACCCGCCTGGAAGCGCTCGATCTGGCCAGCCTGGTGGCGCAGTCGGTGCAGTATTTCGTCGAGGCGGCGGCGCGCAAAGCCATCGATATCGGCTTCGACCTGCAGCCCGCGGTGGTGGCCGGCGACGCTTTCCTGCTGCGCGACCTGATCGATAACCTGATCGACAATGCGGTGCGCTACACCCCGGCCGGCGGCACGGTCACGGTGCGCTGCCGCCGCGACGGCGCCGACGGTGTGCTGGAAGTGGAGGATTCCGGCCCGGGCATCGCGCCGGCCCTGCGCGACAAGGTGTTCCAGCGCTATGTGCGGCTCGACGACAAGAGTGCCGGCAACGGCCTCGGGCTGGCGATCGTGCGCGACGTGGCACAGGCCCATGGGGCCAGGATCGCGCTGGGCGAGGGCAGTGGCGCAGGCGGGCTGCTGGTGACGCTGCGTTTCGGGAGCGCCGCCTGATGGGCCGCCGGCGCCGCGCCCTGGCTGGCGCGCTGCTGGTCTCGACCGGCCTGCACGCGCTGCTGCTGTGGCGCCTGAACCGGCCCGAGGCGCTCCCGGCCGGGCCGGCGCTGGCCCCCGGCATCGCGGTGCGCCTGCGC
>CAMLHI010000611.1 GCA_946479705.1 uncultured Oxalobacteraceae bacterium | reverse complement strand
TAGAACATCCGCTGGATATCGCGGGTGTTGCTGGTCTTGGTCAGCGCCAGCATCAGCAGGATGCGCGCCTTTTGCGGGTTGAGCGTATCGGCCGCGACGAAATCGAGTTCGTCGTCATTGGCTTCGCCGTTGCGCGCCAGGATGCCCTGGCCGACGCGGCTGGCCCGCACGATCAGGGTGCCTCTGGCGCGTGCCGACTTCAGGGCCGGTACCACGCGGGTGGCCAGGCTGCCGTCGCCCACGCCGGCGTGGATGATGCCCTTGGCGCCGGCCGCCACGAAGGCGTCGAGCGCCACCGAACTCATATTGGCATAGCCGTACACGATGTCGACCTGCGGCAGCACGGACAGGGCGCCGATGTCGAATTCGGTGTCGGCCGTGTGCTTGCGGGCGGGCAGGCGATAGAAGAAGGGCTTGCTGCCCTGGATGTAGCCGAGCAGGCCCAGTTCCGGGGTCTTGAACGAGTCCAGGGTCGAGGTATTGGTCTTGGTGACATCGCGCGCCGACTGGATCTGGTCGTTCATCGATACCAGCACGCCCTTGCCCACCGCTTCCTGGGAACCGGCCAGCAGCACCGCGTTATACAGGTTGATCGGGCCGTCGGCCGACAGCGCCGTCGATGGCCGCATCGCGCCCACCAGCACCACCGGCTTCTTGCTCTTGACGGTCAGGTCGAGGAAGAAGGCGGTTTCTTCGAGCGTGTCGGTACCGTGGGTGATGACGATGCCGTCCACGTTGGGCTGGGCCAGCAGTGCATTGACGCGCTTGGACAGGATCAGCCACTGCTCGTTGCTCATGTTCTCGCTGGCGATCTGGAACACCTGTTCGCCGGTGACGTTGGCGACCTTGGCCAGTTCCGGCACGGCCTGGATCAGGCGCTGCACGCCCACGGTGGCGGCGGTATAGCCGACCGTGGTGGTGCTCGAGGCGCCGGTGCCGGCGATGGTGCCGCCGGTGGCGAGGATGGTCACGTTAGGCAGCTTGCCTTGCGCCTGGACGGCGCCGGCCAGCGTCAGCCAGAGCGCGAACAGCGCCATTACGGATGATTTGTGCAGCATGGTGGGTCTCTCCTGTGTAGTTTGTAGTTGGTAAATTCAAGGCAGCGCGGCAGCGGCGAGGTCCTTCTCGGCCGGCACCGGGTCGACCAGTTCGCCTTCCCATTTCGCCACCACGGCCGTGGCCACGCCATTGCCGATCACGTTGGTAGCCGAACGGGCCATGTCGAGGAAGTGGTCGATCCCCAGCAGCAGGACCATGCCGGCTTCGGGAATGTTGAACTGGGCCAGCGTGGCGGCGATCACCACCAGCGAAGCGCGCGGCACCCCGGCCATGCCCTTCGAGGTCAGCATCAGCACCAGCATCATGGTGATCTGGGTGCCCAGCGCCATCTCGATGCCGTAGGCCTGGGCGATGAACACGGTGGCGAAGGTGCAGTACATCATCGAGCCGTCCAGGTTGAACGAGTACCCGATCGGCAGCACGAAGGCGGCGATGCGGTTGCGCACGCCGATGCGCTCCAGGCCTTCAAGCGTCTTGGGGAAGGCCGCTTCCGACGAAGCGGTCGAGAAGGCCAGCAGGGTCGGGCCGCGCAGTTCACGCACCAGGGCGAATACACGCGGACCCAGGAACAGGAAGCCGGCCGCGATCAGCACGATCCACAGCAGCACGATGCCGAGATAGAACTCGCCCATGAACACGCCGTAGGTCTTGAGCACACCGAGGCCGTTCTTGGCGATCACCCCGGTCACCGCGGCGAACACCGCGATGGGTGCGAAGTTCATCACGTAGCCGGTCAGTTTGAGCATCACGTGGGCCACGCCGTCGACCACGGCGATCATCGGCTCGGCGCGCGCGCCGATGGCTGCCGCCGCGGTGCCGAAGAAGATCGAGAACACCACGATCTGCAGGATCTCGTTCTTGGCCATGCCGTCCACGATGGAGCTGGGCACCAGGTGGGTGACGAAGTCCTTGAGCGACAGCGAGGACGTGGCCAGGTTGGCCGGCGGGGCCACCGCCTGCAGCGCGGCCGACATGCCGTCGCCGGGGCGGAACAGGTTCACCAGCACCAGGCCGAGCGTGAGCGAGATGATCGACGCGATCACGAACCAGCCCAGCGCCTTGATGCCGATGCGGCCGACTTCCTTGGCGTCGCCCATCTTGGCGATGCCCACCACCAGGGTGGAAAACACCAGCGGCGCGATGATCATCTTGATCAGGCGGAGGAACAGGGTGGTGATGAGTGACAGGTATTCGGCAAACCCGGCCGGGTCGGCCAAGCGGGTATTGGCGAGATAGCCGGCCACCACGCCCAGCACCAGGCCGATAAGAATATAGGTAGTCAGGCGGCTGCGCTTGTCCATGGGATGGGGTTCCTTAAAACGTGTCGATTTGTGGTCGAGGGGGACGGGAACTGAGTCCCCGTGCGTTCTCGTGCAAAATAGGGTGATTTCGCGAGCGGACCGGCTGATGAAAAAACATGAATTCATTAGCAAGTTGGGGCAGTATCCTTGGGGTAGGGGGGGCTGTCAAGCGCACGCACA
>CAMLHI010000610.1 GCA_946479705.1 uncultured Oxalobacteraceae bacterium | reverse complement strand
TGGCGGAAGTGGTGGTGGCGGTAGCGCGCGAACACCGGATCGGTCAACAGGGCCGGAAAGGCGGCACCCAGCAGGGTGGCCACCCGGGCCAGCGGCGGTTGCCAGCGGTATTCCAGGCTGATGCGGTCGACCAGGCCGTCGCGGCGGCGCAGCCAGAAGGGGGCATGGCGGCGTAGCGCTTCGCCCATGGTGGCCAGCGCGCACGCCGATTGCAGGGCCGGGTGCACGCAGGCGGCCGGCACCACCCCGGTGGTGGTGGCCGGCAAGGCATGGCAGCTGTAGCGGGCATGCTCGACCAGCCCTTCCTCGCGCCAGCGGTAGCACAGGTAGCGGGTGCCGCCCGGGCTGTCGACGGCTATATATAGGCACAGTTCGCTGTCGCTGCCATCGAGCGACATGCCGATGCCCTGGCTGACGCTGGCTCCGGCCAGGCGCCACTGGTCCTGGCGTACCGACAGGGGGGCGCCGAACTTGGCCAGCAGGGCGCCGATCGGACGGAAGGTGCTGGCGCGCCCGGCACGGTTTTCCGGGGAAATCCAGGCGATCACGCGGTCGCGCACGGTGGCGCCGCCACGGTCGATGCGCAGCGACCATTGCAGGGCCAGGCCGGGGGCGCCTTCGAGCAGGACACCGGCGCTGGCAAAGGCGGGGCTGGCGACGGCGTTCATGCGCGCCCCTGGCCGGGCCAGAGCGTTGTGGCGCTCCAGTCGCGCCAGGGCGAACCGGGCGGCTGGGGCGCCAGGATGCGCGGGTTCCTGGAGATGCCCTGGCGGATGTCGGTGAGGGTGAAGCGGTAGCCGTGGCGGGCCGCCCAGCTGATCAGGTGGTCCCAGCGGCCGGGCGTGATGCCGGCCAGTTCCGGCCCCAGTTGTTGCCAACCGGCTACGCTTTTCAGGTCCTTGACGAGGTCGTTGAAATCCGGGGTGTGGTGGCTTGGGGGCACGGTACGCTTCCGATGTCGAATTGGAACGAACTCTACCCAAGGCGGCTAAATTATTCCTTCTGCAAACCTTCCGGAAGCTAAGTGATTGATTTTAAATGATTGTTCTGGCCAGTCTGCCGCCACCTTCCGGACGGCGGCAGACACTTTTCTGGGCATGGGGAGTGCGCCTTGACCTTGGCGGCGCCATCGAGAGCACGGGTTGGCGGCATGTTCGCCGACGCTGATACGGTCTGCGCGGGCCGCGATCGCCCACGGGAAGGCGATCGGAAGGTGGGCGGAGGGTGTACGGAAGAATGGACTTGACCGAGCAGCACGTCGGCGGCGCGGCCCGCTGGTGGCCGCGCCGTGTGGACCGGATGATCAGTCGCGAATTTCCAGCGCGCGGTTCAGGCTGAGCGCCGCCAGTGAGCCGACCGCGCCCGACAGCAGGTACAGGCTGACATAAGCCAGGCCGAAGTTGGCCGACAGCCCCAGCGCGACCAGCGGGGCAAAACCCGCGCCCACCAGCCAGGCCAGGTCGGACGTCAGGGCCGCCCCGGTGTAGCGGTACTTGGCCTGGAAGTTGGCCGTCACGGCGCCGGCGGCCTGGCCGTACGACAGGCCCAGCAGCAGGAAGCCGGCCAGCAGGAACACATTTTCCCCCACATCGCCGCCGCCCATGAGCATCGGCACGAAGCCGCTGAACACCGCGATCAGGATGGCCAGCGCGCCCAGGGTGGTGCGGCGGCCGAAGCGGTCGGCCACCAGCCCCGAGAGGATGATGCCGACCCCGGCCAGCCCGGCGCCGGCCATCTGGATCACCAGGAATTCGCTGATCGAGCGCTGCGAGTACAGCTTGATCCACGACAGCGGGAACACCGTCACCAGGTGGAACAGCGCGTAGCTGGCCAGCGCGGCCAGCGCGCCGATCAGCACATTGCTGCCCTGCGAACGGGCCATTTCCAGCACATTGGTCGGTTCCAGCTCGCGCTCGTCGAGCAGGCGCGAGTATTCAGGGGTGGACACCAGCCGCAGGCGCGCAAACAGTGCCACCACGTTAATCGCGAAGGCCGCGTAGAAGGGATAGCGCCAGCCCCAGGTCAGGAAGTCGGCCGGCGAGAGCTCGGCCAGCAGGTAGGCGAACAGGCCGGCGGCGATGATGAAGCCGGTGGGCGCGCCCAACTGCCCCAGCATGGCGTACCAGCCGCGCCGGTGCCTGGGGGCGTTCAGGGCCAGCAGCGAGGGCAGGCCGTCCCACGAGCCGCCCAGCGCGATGCCTTGGCCAAGGCGCAGCAATGCCAGCATGATGACCGCGTAAATACCGTAGTCGTGGGCCGAGGGCAGGAAGGCCATGCCGACCGTGGAAATGCCCAGCACGAACAGGGCCACCGTCAGCTTCGCTTCGCGTCCCCAGCGTTCCTGCAGCGCCATGAAGGCTACGGTGCCGAAGGGCCGCGCCACGAAGGCGAGGGAGAACACGGCGAAGGCGGCCAGGGTGCCGTCCAGCGCGTTCATGCGCGGGAAGAAGACCGAGGGGAACACCAGCACCGAGGCGATGGCGTAGACGAAAAAGTCGAAATATTCGGAAGCGCGGCCGATCACGACACCGATGGCGATTTC
>CAMLHI010000609.1 GCA_946479705.1 uncultured Oxalobacteraceae bacterium | reverse complement strand
GGGCGTCCGCCCGGCCTGTGGCCGCTGGCGCCGCGCCTGCTGTGCGGCCTCGGCGTGACCGCCGCCGTGCTGGCGGCCGGCTATTTCCTGTACTGGAGCGGGCAGTTCGAGGCCCACGACACGCTGGTCGCGCGCGAAGCCACGCTCAAGGAAGAATTCCGCAGCAAGATGGCGCAGGCGATCAACCTGGAAGCGCTCAAGGCCCAGCGCCAGCAGGTCGACCAGTACGTCGACCGCCTGCAAAAGCAGCTGCCCAGCAAGGCCGAGATGGCCGCGCTGCTGTCCGACATCAACCAGGCCGGGCTCGGCCGCGGCCTGCAGTTCGAGCTGTTCAAGCCGGGCCAGGTGGTGCTGCGCGATTACTATGCCGAACTGCCGATCGACATCAAGGTGACCGGCAGCTACCACGATATCGGCGCCTTCGCGGCCGACATGGCCAACCTGCCGCGCATCGTCACGCTCAACAACATGAACCTGGCCGCCGGCAAGGATGGCGTGCTGACCCTGAACGCGGTGGCCAAGACCTTCCGCTATCTGGACGCGGATGAAGCGAGCGCGGCGCGCAAGCTCAAGGCCGAGCGCGACAAGAAAGCCAAGGAAGGGGCGCCGAAATGAGCCAGCTGATCCGTACCGCGGCGGCTTCTGCCGCGCTGGCCCTGCTGGCCGGCTGCAGCGACGGCGACATCCATGAAGTCAATGCCTGGATGGACCAGGTCAAGGCCGACACCAAGCCCCACGTGGTGCCGCTGGTCGAGCCGAAGACCTTCATCCCCTTCGCCTACCAGGCCAGGGAAGAGGTCGACCCGTACAATCCCAGCAAGCTGCTGGGCGAACTGGCGCGCGCGGCCGAAAAGAACGACAGCCTGTTCAAGCCGGACGCCAAGCGCCGCAAGGAATACCTGGAGTCCTTCCCGCTCGACACCATGCACATGGTCGGCACCATGCAAAAGGGTGGCATCACCTACGCGCTGCTGCAGATCGACCGCGCGGTGCACCAGGTCAAGAGCGGCATGCGCCTGGGACAAAACTACGGCATCGTCACTGCAGTCGACGATGCCGCCATCAGCATCAAGGAAACCGTGCAGGATGCGGGCGGCGACTGGGTCGAGCGCATGTCCAAGCTGGAATTGCAAGAAACGAAGGAGAGCAAGAAATGATCGCACTGAGAATGAATGGCGCCGGCCTGATGGGATCGGTACTTCGCCTGGGCGTCCTGCTTGCTCTGGCTCTGGCCAGCCCGGCCCGCGCGGCGCAGGAAATCAATGCGATCGAGTCGATCACGGCCAACCAGCAAGGCTCGAACGTGATCATCAACGTGGCCATGCGCCACGTGCCGGACAAGCTGCCGATCGGCTTTTCGATCACCAATCCGAGCCGCATCGCGCTCGACTTCGGCGCCACCAGCAATGCCACCGGCAAGAATTCCCAGGAAGTCAATCTGGGCGACGTGCGCGCGGTCAACCTGGTCCAGGCCGGCGAACGCACCCGCCTGGTGTTTAACCTCAAGCGTAGCCTGAACTATGCCACCGCGATCGACGGCAAGTCCGTCATCGTCACGGTGGACGGTTCCGGCGGCGTGGCCCAGGCCGTCGACAGCGTGGGCCTGCCGGTCGCGCAGGCGGTGCCGCCGCCGCCGGCGGCCAAGCGCCAGTTGCTGCGCGCCCTGGATTTCCGCCGCGGCCAGAATGGCGAAGGCCGGGTCGTGGTCGACCTGCCCAACAGCCAAGTGGCGGTCGACGTGCGCCAGGTCGGCAACAGCGTGGTGGTCGACTTCATGAAGACCGGCCTGCCGGAAACCCTGCGCCGCCGCCTCGATGTGACCGATTTCGGCACCCCGGTATCGATGGTCACCACCGTGCCCCAGGGCGACAATGTGCGCATGACGGTGGAAGCGCGCGGCCTGTGGGAACAGACCGTGTACCAGAGCGACACCCAGCTCGTCATCGACGTCAAGCCGATCAAGGAAGACCCCAACAAGCTGACCCAGGGTACGCAGGGCTACCGCGGCGAGAAGCTGTCGTTCAACTTCCAGAATGTGGAAGTGCGCGCGGCCCTGCAAGCCATTGCCGATATCTCGGGCCTGAACATCATTACCAGCGATTCGGTCAGCGGCAACCTGACCCTGCGCCTGCGCGACGTGCCCTGGGACCAGGCGCTCGACGTGGTGCTGCAGGCCAAGGGGCTGGACATGCGCAAGAACGGCACCGTGCTGTGGATCGCGCCCAAGGATGAACTGCTGACCAAGGAAAAACTGGAACTGGAGCAGAAGGCCCAGATCGCCGACCTCGAACCGCTGCGTTCGGAAGCTTTCCAGCTGAACTACCAGAAGGCCGAATCGTTCCGCATGGCGCTGGGCGCCGGTGGTGGCGGTGGCGGTGGCGGTGGCGGTGGCGGTGGGGAGGCCGGCGGCGGCGGCGGCGGCGAAAACCGTCTGCTGTCCAAGCGCGGCAGCGCCATCCTCGATGTGCGCACCAACCAGGTGTTCGTCACCGATATCGCGTCCAAGATCGAGGAAGTGCGCAAGCTGATCCAGAAGACCGATGTGGCCA
>CAMLHI010000608.1 GCA_946479705.1 uncultured Oxalobacteraceae bacterium | reverse complement strand
CAATGAGTTCCGTGCCCAATGTGAAACGCCGTATTCTGATCGTCGACGACGACCCCTTGCTCCTGCAATTTCTGACCGAGGTGATCGGCCACGCCGGTTACGAGACCGTCGCGGCCACCTCGGGCGAACAGGCGCTGCAGCTGATCGCCGAGCGCGAGCCCGACATGGCGCTGCTCGACATCACCATGCCCGGCATGACCGGCCTGGAACTGGCGCGCCACCTGAAGGAGCACACCAGCGTGCCCTTTATGTTCCTGTCAGCCATTGGCGACAGCGAATCGAGCCGCCAGGCCGCCGCCAACGGCGCGGTCGGCTACCTGGTCAAGCCGGTCGACGCCGAACGCCTGATGCCGGCTTTCGAAGCCGGCCTGGCGCGCGCGGACGATATCCGCCAGCTGCGCCGCACCGAACACAATCTGAACGCCGCACTGGCGGCCGGGCGCGAAACCAGCCTGGCAGTGGGCTTGCTGATGTGTAAATTCCAGACCGACCGCAACACCGCTTTCGAGGTCCTGCGCGACCACGCCCGCTCGAGCCGGCGCAAGATCAATGAAGTGGCCGACCAGTTGCTTGCCGCGGAAGAAACCTTGAATGCCATGCATACGGGCTTCGCCAGCCGCCTGAAGCCCCGCTGAACGGCCTGTCGCGGGAGACGGTGTTGGCTGGCAAGCGCGCAGCGTTGCCGCGCAGCGACACCGTCCCGATGCAAACAATTTATTTTCACCCGCGAAAAACATTGCAATTAAATTGAAGTACACTGTCATATATCAAATCAGAAATGATTTGTCCGCAGTTAGCGCCAGCGTGCCTTAACCCGCCGCCAGCGTCTCATCCAGCGCCGCCCGACCCCGCGGCCGACCGTAGTTTTCGGCCTTAGCTCCGCCGATTGTCCCCTGAACTGTTGCTCGCCTTGCCATGGCATCGCCATGTCCACGCCAGTCATTCAGGATTTCGATCGATTCGGTTCTGAAAGGAGGTCGCGATGAAAGCGGCTACCCACAACAAAGCATGCATGCCGGACAAGAGCGTCCGCGGCGCCAGCGCACATCGGCGCGCGGCAGCCCATTCCCTCAAGCGCCGCCTGGTCGGCGCCAGCCTGCCGGCATACGCAGCCGACACCGCGCGCCCGACGGTCACGATCCTCGACGGACCCGTGGGCAGCGCGGCTGCGCGCGAAGCTGGCACCGTGCTCACGATACCGCGGGTACTGCTGATCGACCGCGATCTCGACACGGCCACGGCCCTCAGTTCGCTGCTGGTGCCGGAAGCGCGTGTGGTGCATGCGGCCAGTTGCGCCGAGGCACGCCGGTTGCTCGAGTCCGATCTGTTTTCGCTCATCATTGTCGACCCCGCCATGCCGGACGGGAATGCCGGCCATTTGCTGGCATCGGTCGCTAACACGCCCATGCTGGTGTATTCGGCCACGGAAATAATGCGCAACGACAAGCTGGTCTATCTGCCCAAGCCCTTCACCACGCCGCGCCAGCTGTGGAGCACGATTTCGACCATGCTTGGCATTGCCAGCGGCCTGACGGCGGGTGATTGAGATGCCGCCGGAACTGAAAAACATTCTCTACGTTGAAGACGACTTGCATGTCCGCATCACGGCCAAGCTGGTGCTGGAAGTGATCGGCCAATACACTGTGCGCGATTGCGGCAGCGGCCGCGAAGCCCTGCTGGCGGCGACCGATTTTCACGCCGACCTGATCCTGCTGGACGTGATGCTGCCCGAGCTTGAGGGTGTCGCCACGCTCGATATGCTGCGCCGCGTACCGCACCTGGCCGGGGTGCCGGCCGTGTTCGTCACCAGTCTGACGGCGCCGCGCGACATTGCCCAGTACGTGCAGGCCGGCGCCATCGGGGTCATCCCCAAGCCGCTGATGCCGCTGCGCCTGACCGGGCAGATCCGTTCATTGTGGGAGCAGCGCAGCGAGGCCCTGGCATAGTCGACGATCTGCGATATGATGGGGCCAACGCGCGCAGTGGCGCGCGTTGGCCATTCCCCATCATCCACAGGACACCATGAAAACCAAGGCAGCAGTTGCATGGAAGGCTGGCCAGCCGCTGACGATCGAGGAAGTCGATCTGCAAGGGCCGCGCGAAGGTGAAGTGCTGGTCGAAATCAAGGCCACCGGCATTTGCCACACCGATTACTACACCCTCTCGGGCGCCGATCCCGAAGGCATCTTCCCGGCCATCCTGGGCCATGAAGGCGCCGGCGTGGTGCTCGATGTCGGACCCGGCGTCAAGAGCCTGCGCAAGGATGACCACGTCATTCCCCTGTACACGCCGGAATGCCGCCAGTGCAAGTTCTGCCTGTCGCAGAAGACCAATCTGTGCCAGTCGATCCGCTCGACCCAGGGGCGCGGCCTGATGCCGGACGCGACCAGCCGCTTCTCGCTCGACGGCAAGCCCATCTTCCACTACATGGGCACCTCGACTTTCTCCAACTACGTGGTGGTGCCGGAAATTGCCCTGGCCAAGGTGCGCCCGGATGCGCCCTTCGACAAGATCTGCTACATCGGCTGCGGCGTGACCACCGGCGTGGG
>CAMLHI010000607.1 GCA_946479705.1 uncultured Oxalobacteraceae bacterium | reverse complement strand
TCGACTGCCCGGTGATCCTGGTGGCCGACATCGACCGCGGCGGCGTGTTCGCGCATATCGTCGGCACGCTGGCCTGCCTGTCGGAGAGCGAGCGGGCGCGCGTGGCGGGCTTCGTGATCAACCGCTTCCGCGGCGATCTCTCACTGCTGGACTCGGGCCTGGAATGGCTGGAGCGGCAGACCGGCAAGCCGGTGCTGGCGGTGCTGCCTTTTCTGGAAGGCCTGTTCCTCGATGCCGAAGACGGCGTGGACACGGTGCAGGCAAGCCAGGGCGCGTTCCGCGTGGTGGTGGCGCGCCTTCCGCGCATGAGCAACCACACCGACTTCGACGCGCTGCGCGCCCATCCCGACGTGGACCTGCATTTCGCCGGCCATGGCCTGGCGATTCCGCCGTGCGACCTGGTGATCGTCCCCGGCACCAAGAACACCCGCAGCGACCTGGCATGGCTGAGGGCGAACGGCTGGGGGCCATATCTGGAGCGCCATCTGCGCTATGGCGGCAAGGTGATCGGCATCTGCGGCGGCTTCCAGATGCTGGGCGCCAGCGTGGCCGATCCGCATGGGGTGGAAGGCGCGGCCGGCGTGTCCCCCGGACTCGGCCTGCTGGATATCTCCACCGAGCTGACGCTGAAAAAGAAGCTGGTGTACGTGAACGGTAGCTGCGCGTTCGCCGATGCACCGGTGAGCGGCTACGAAATTCACATGGGCCAGTCGCGCGGCGCGGGGCTGGAGCGGCCGGCTTTCCATATCGATGGGCGGCCGGAAGGCGCGCTGTCCGCGGATGGCCAGATTTTGGGAAGTTACCTGCACGGGATGTTCGATTCGGCGCCCGCCTGCGCGGCGCTGCTGCGCTGGGCGGGGCTGGCGTCGGACCACGCGGTCGACACGCATGCGCTGCGCGAGGCCAGCCTGGAACGCATCGCGGAGGCGGCACGCCCGCTGCTCGATGCCCTCGTCAAGCAGCTGGCGCGCGGCTGATTCCGGTCAAGCGCCTTCCGGGGCGGCGACCATCCGCGCAAGCAGCTTTTCGCGGTTGGCCATGACGAAGCTCAGGAAGGCCGGTTCCTTCACGGCCAGGCGGACCAGCCCTGGCAGCAGCGCGTAGCAATACATGGCCACGGTGCGCACCGCGTCGTCGTTTTTCAGGGCGGCCGCGGTGAGGTCGGCCGACTTGCCTTGCAGTAGAGGGGCGATGGTGGCCTTGTGCTTGTCGATCACCGCGGCGACCGGGCCGGCCAGCCTCTGCTCGAGATTGTCCATGATTTCCACTCCATGTTGTTGACTCCAGGAATTAGCATCATGGCGGGCGCATGGACTTTCGATATTGATTGCAGGCAATAATCAGTGTTGCTTGCCGGGCGGATGTTCGGCCACCGATTGCAGCGGTGGCGAGGGCTGGGTTGGCGTGAGGCCCGGCGGCAGGCTCACGCGCACGGGCTTGCTGTTGCGGTTGGCGGCGGACAAGACGTTTTCGGTGGCGTCGGGCACGGCGTCCCAGACCGGGGCGTCGATGCCTTCGAACACGGCCTTGAGCTGCTTGCCCCAGCTGCTGCGCAGCATCCGGAAATACTGGTTGTGCTCGTCGATGGTGACGAAACGCGTGACGGCCAGCCGGTCATTTTCGTAGACCAGCATATCGAGCGGCAAGCCGACCGAGACGTTGGAACGCAGGGTCGAATCCATCGAGATCAGCGCGCACTTGGCGGCATCGTCGAGTGTGGTGGCCGGATTGACCACGCGGTCGATGATGGGCTTGCCGTATTTGGCTTCGCCGATCTGGAAATAGGTGTTTTCGTCGTGGGATTCGATGAAGTTGCCGGCCGAATAAATCTGGAACAGCCGGCAGCGCTCGCCCTTGATCTGGCCGCCGAAAATCATGCTGATGTTGAAATCGACGCCGAATTCGGCCAGGGTGGCGGCGTCGCGCTTGTGCACGGTGCGCACCGCTTCGCCCAGGATGCGGGCGGCGTCGTGCATGCTGGGGGCGTTCCAGATGGTCATGCCGTCGGCACAGACATGTTCGGAGACGAGCTGGCGCACCGCCTGCGAGATCGACAGGTTTCCGGCGGTCATGAGCACCATGACCCGTTCGCCCGAATGCTCGAACACGCTCAGTTTACGGAAGGTGCCGACCTGGTCGACACCGGCATTGGTGCGGGAGTCGGCAAGGAAGACCAGCCCGGCGTCCAGGCGCATGCCTACACAATATGTCATCGCGGCAATTAGTAGTGGTAATACTCCATTCTACACGGGGACGATGAGCGCTTCGACCGTCATCGACTCGGTACCGCCGCCGCGCCGCATGCCGCGCACCGGCGCGGCCGATTCGTAGTCGCGGCCAATGGCAAGGCGGCAATACGAATCGCTCATGAGGCGGTTGTGGGTGACGTCGATGCTGACCCAGCCGGAAAAGTCCGGGTCCTCGGCCCAGGCGTCCACCCAGGCGTGGCTGGCGGCATGGCCGGTCGATTCCGGGTCGATGTAGCCGGAGACATAGCGCGCGGGAATGCCGCGCGCATGGCAGCAGGCCAGGAATACGTGGGCCTGGTCCTG
>CAMLHI010000606.1 GCA_946479705.1 uncultured Oxalobacteraceae bacterium | reverse complement strand
CTAGACCATTCTCAACGCTTGCCACTGAATCAATTTTTTCTCATATGCCAAGGTATGGGCCGGGCTGCTGGACGGCAGCTGCACTATCCGATACGCCGCGCCTTGCTCACCCAAGACCCGAAGTCCCAGCTTGCCGGCGGTACCGCCATTGAAAGCGAGCGTCGTGACGGCTGGATACTGCGCGAGAAGCCCTGACAGGTCATTGTCGTCACGGTTGCGGATAAAACTGTCCAGGCTGCCGTCACGCTGCGCTTCGGCCACCACATCCCACAATCCAACGCCGTTTTCGAGCAGGGCGCGCAAGCGTGCTGCGTAGGCGAGCGGCACCAGTTCGACCCCGAGCACATGCGACATCAGGCGCCAGAACTGGTTGTGAGGATTACCATAGTATTGCTGGCTTGCCAGCGACCTGTCTCCCGGCAGGCTGCCCAGTATGAGCAGGCGGGTGCGCTGGTCGATCGCCGGGTCGAAACAGCGCTTGCGCGAGGATGGTTGCGGTCGGTCCGAGGTAGCGGGAGAGCTTGTCATGCGCGCATTCTACGCTGGCGCGCCAACGCGGAGACTGGCGGCTGCGCAGTGTAGAATCGTCAGTGACACCGCCACCCGCCGGAGCCATCATGCAAGCCAGTTATTCTCCCCGCCCGATCGACACACTGCTCGCCAAGTACCGCGAGAGCCATCTGAACCGGACCAATGAGCTGATCCATTTCGTGTGCGTGCCGGTGATCGTGTTCACCCTGCTGGGCATCCTGTGGTCGATCCATCCGCTGCTTGCTGTGGCGGCCACCGCGGGCTCGCTGTGGTATTACTTCAAGCTGTCGCGTCCTTTCGCGCTGGGCATGCTGGCGATGGCGGTCCCGATGCTTGCTTTGCTGAGCCTGCTGCCATCCATCGTCGTGCTGCCGCTGTCGATCGGCATTTTCATCGTGGCCTGGATCGGCCAGTTCATTGGCCACAAGATCGAAGGCAAGAAACCGTCCTTCCTGGACGATGTGCGCTTCCTGCTGATCGGCCCGCTGTTCGTGCTGAGCTTTTTGTACCGGCGCCTGCGGATCGCCTGGTAAGGCTCAGTCGAGCAGGGAGGCGCCCTGCAGGCGCAGGGCGGTGGTGTCGGCCACGTCGATGCCGAAGCCCTTGTCGGCCTCGTGCGCGGTCAGCAGCAGCTGGGTGCATGCCACCACATATACGATCAGCACGGCAATCTTCAGGTGCAGCGAGCGCTTCATGCCATTTCCTCCAGCTTGGGTAAACTTCATGGCCAGTATCCCCCGCTCGCCGGCGATTTTCGACAGGCTTCGCTAAATAGTCCCGGAAGTGTGGTTTTATCGCCAAGTCTGCCGGTTTGCCCGGCTCCGCTATACTTTCAATCCATGAAGACAGCCCTGACCATCCGCCCCGCCGCCCCGCGCGACCTCCCCGCCATTCTTGCCATGATCGAGGAACTGGCCATCTTCGAGCAGCTGACCCACTTGATGGTGGCCAGCGAAGCGAGCTTGCACGAGGGTTTGTTCGGCCCCCATCCTGGCGCCGAAGCGCTGGTCGGCGTGGAAAATGGCGAGGTCGTGGGCTACGCCCTGTTCTTCCATAACTACTCGACCTTTCTCGCGCGCAAAGGGATTTACCTCGAAGACTTGTACGTGCGCCAGTCGCATCGCGCCAAGGGCTATGGCAAGCAATTGATCGTGGCTGTGGCGCAACTGGCGGTCGAACGGGGCTGCGGCCGCTTCGAATGGTCGGTACTCGACTGGAACGAAAATGCCATTCGCTTCTATCAGGGCATGGGCGCCGACGTGATGCCCGACTGGCGCATTTGCCGCGTGACCGGCGATGCCCTGCACGCCCTCGCTGCCGCCTGACAAGAAAAAGCCCACGGGGCCGGTGGCGCCGTGGGCAAACCCATGTGGTTAATATGGGGAGGGGAGACTGGATTCAATCTACGCTTTTACTATAGTTGCTGGTCAGCGTAGATTCTTGAGCCTTTACAATTGCTTACTCGTGCAGGTGTTCGTTCTCTGAGATCAATAATTACAGACGCGCAAACTACTATATTGAGCTTTATCAAGAAACCACGGTCTATTGACGCGGCATGCAACGCTCAAACAGCTCGAACAGCGCCTGGGTGAGCAGCGCCAGCACGGCGGCTGGAATGGCGCCGGCCAGCAGCATGTCGTTGTCGTTCAGGGCCAGGCCGATGGTGATGCGCTCGCCGAAGCCGCCCGCGCCGATGAAGGCGGCAATCGTGGCCGTGCCCACGCTCATCACCGCCGCGGTTTTCACTCCTGCCAGGATTACCGGCAGCGCCAGCGGCAAGTCCACTTCCACCAGACGCTGGCGCGCCGTCAGGCCCAGCGCCAGCGCGGCCATGCGCAGCCCCGGCGGCACGCCCAGCACGCCGGTGCAGGTATTACGCACGATCGGCAGCAGCGCGTAGACGAACATGGCCACCAGCGCCGGCACCGTGCCGATCATGCCGAGCACCGGGATGAGCATCGCCAGCAGGGCCAGCGAGGGCACGGTCTGCAGCATGCCGGCCAGCGCCAGCACCGGCTGGCGCAAG
>CAMLHI010000605.1 GCA_946479705.1 uncultured Oxalobacteraceae bacterium | reverse complement strand
CGATGACGGTGGAGCTGATCGACCTGGACGGCGTGTCGCAGTTCTCAAAAACGCTGCAGGCACGCGGCTAGGCCTACACCAGCGGCGGATCGGTCTCGCGGGCGAAGGAACGGTGGCGCGCCAGCGCAGCCTTGAAGGCGTCCAGCTTTGTCGCCTGGTCCGCTCAGCTGGGTGTCCACATAGGAGTGGATGCGGCCCTGCAGCAGCGGGTCGTTGCTGAAGTCGATGCCGGGAATGATGTGGGCGGTGCAAAAGGCCACCTGCTCGGTCTCGGCGAAGAAATTATCCGGATTGCGGTTCAGGACCATCTTGCCCAGTGGAGTGAGGGGCACCAGTTCTTCCGGCACCAGCTTGGTCGGGTCGAGCACGTCGAAGGGGAAGCCGGCCGCCTCCTCTTCGGTGAACACCTGCACGGCCAGTTCCCACTCCGGGAAATTGCCGGATTCGATGGCTTCCCACAGGTCGCGCCGGTGGAAGTCGGGGTCGGCGCCGGTGATCTTGGCCGCTTCGTCCCATACCAGCGAGTGGGTGCCCTGCAGCGGCTTCCAGTGGAACTTGCAAAAGCGCGTGGCGCCGGCCGCGTCGACCAGGCGGAAGGTGTGCACGCCGAAACCTTCCATGGTGCGGTAGCTGCTCGGAATGGCGCGGTCGGACATGAGCCAGGTGAGCATGTGGGTCGACTCCGGCATCAGCGAGACGAAGTCCCAGAAGGTGTCGTGGGCGCTGGAGGCCTGCGGCATGGCATGGTGCGGCTCGGGCTTGACTGCGTGCACGAGGTCGGGGAATTTCATGGCGTCCTGGATGAAAAAGACCGGCATGTTGTTGCCGACCAGGTCCCAGTTGCCCTCGTCCGAATAGAACTTGACGGCGAAGCCGCGCACGTCGCGCACGGTGTCGGCGGAGCCGCGCTCGCCGGCCACGGTGGAAAAGCGCACGAACACCGGCGTGCGCTTGCCGGGCTGGGCGAACACCGTGGCGCGCGTCAGGGCGCTGTGGTCGCCCGACGATTCGAAATAGCCGTGGGCGGCCGAACCGCGCGCGTGCACCACGCGTTCGGGAATGCGCTCATGGTCGAAATGGGTGAGCTTTTCGCGCAGGATGAAGTCTTCCAGCGCGGTCGGCCCGCGCAGGCCGATCTCGAGCGAATGCTGGTTGTCGGCGACCGGCACGCCATGGTCGGTGGTGAGGGTTTGCGCGCTGCTGTCGACCCGCACCCGGCTGAGTGGCCCCACGGTCGGGTTCTCGCCCACCGGCGGCACCCCGCTGCCGGTCTTCGGCGAGGCCTGGGTTTCGGTGCTGGTGCTGCCACCTGCCGCATCCGAGGGGCGCGGCGGCCGTGGCGCCTTCCTGCAGGGTGCGCGCGGCTTCGCCGTATTCGCCCGCCTTGTTGGCATTGAAGGGCATGGCGGCGGCCAGCTCCATGGTCCCGCTCATCTTCTCGAGCAGGCGCTCGACGACCGGGCTCTTGCTGTCGAGCGGCGCGGCGCTGGACGGACCGGACACAGTACTGAGTATCGAACCGGCCCCTTCGTCGGACTTGCCGGACTTTTTACGTGACACCATGGAATACCTCAACTGAAATGGGATGGAAAGGGCGTGATGGCGCGCGCCGGACCGCATGGCCGGCGAAGCGGATTTGCCACAAGGGAATTTTTTAGGCGTACGAACGCACCAGCGGCCGGACGCGCGATCCGGTCACTGGTGCCCTGCCCGGCTGGCGCGCTTTAGTAGCGGCTGCGGCGGCTGAGCAGTTTGGCCAGCGTGAAGCCGGCGGCCACAGCCACCAGCAGGGAAGTGCCAGGGCTGCTGCGCACATACTCCCGGCCCGAATTGCTCAGCTTGGAATAGGCATCGGTCAACTGACGGCTTTTCTCGTCGATGGTGCCGCCGGCGCCTTGCAGCATGCCAGTGACCTTGTCCACGCCGGCATGGGCCGAGGTGGCCAGGCGGTCGACAATGGGCTGGGCGGCATCGGCGGCCCGGTCGATGGATTTATGGACGTCGGAAGCGCTTTTCACAGCCTCGTTGGCCATTTCCTTGGCTTTGTTGCTCATGGTCTCGGCAGCGCCGCCAGTCGGGCCACCCACGCGGTTGCCGCCCAGATCTTTCCCCATGCTGCTACCGGAGCCTTCGGTTCCGAGATTACGTGCACTGCCGTCATTCGGTTTTTGATTGTCCATGATTCATCCTCTAAAAGTGTTATATCAGCGCGGAGCGATTGCACCAATCGCGGTGCACCGGATACAAAAAATATAACGAATGGAGGGGTATCACTGTGCGGTGTCTAACAGAGCCGCGGCTGGGGCGGGAAAGCGGGACAATCAGGGTTGATGCGGGGAAATTTAACGTCCCCGCGGGTGCGGGGACGGCGTGCTTGCTTAGAACTGTTCCCATGCGTCCGGTGCGACGGCGCGGCCGTTGACGACCTTCTGCACGGCGCGGCTGGGCGCGGCAGCGGCCACGGGCGGCTGGGAGGCCACCAGTTTCAGCCCGGATGCCCTGGCGTCGACCTTGAACACGCTGACCACCTGGGCCAGCGCATCGGCCTGGTCGTGCAGGG
>CAMLHI010000604.1 GCA_946479705.1 uncultured Oxalobacteraceae bacterium | reverse complement strand
GGCTGCTCGAAGCCCAGGTCGATGCGGTGCGCGAACGAGGCCTGCACCCAGTCGTGCACGGTGGCGCGCGCCAGCGCGGCCAGCTCGATCGGCTCGAAGGCGCTGCCGGTGTGCGGCTGATTTTCCGCGCGCGCCAGCGCCAGCAGCTGGTTGACCAGGCGCGTGGCCGATTCGCTGCTCTTGGCCAGCTGCTCGAGCGAGCGGTGGATTTCGCCCGGGTCGACCTGGCGCAGCGCCAGTTCGGACTGCATGCGCATGCCGGCCAGCGGAGTCTTCATCTGGTGGGCGGCGTCGGCGATGAAGCGCTTTTGCATCTCGATGGTCTGGGACAGGCGTTCGAGCATGTCGTTGAGCGAGCCGACCAGCGGCGAAATCTCTTCGGGCACCTGGCGCGAATCGATCGGCGAAAGGTCGTCGGGGCGGCGCGCGCGGATGCGCTCCTGCAGCTGGGCCAGCGGCGAGAGTCCGCGCGCCAGCGCGAACCACACCAGCGCCAGCACGATCGGCAAGATGATGAACTGCGGCAGGATCACGCCCTTGATGATTTCATTGGCCAGCAGGGCGCGCTTTTCCAGGGTCTCGGCCACCTGCACCAGGGCCGCGTAAGGCTCCTCGCCGCGCGCGGCCAGCGGACGCAGGTTCACATAGGTAAACGCCACCCGCACCGGGCTGCCGTGCACGACTTCGTTGCGAAAGTTCACCGTGCCGCGCCGGTAGCGCTCGTCGTCCTGCGGCAGCGGCAGCTCGCGGTCGCCGTCGACGATCTCGCGGTGCGGCCCGACGATCTGGATATAGACACTGTCGACATCGTCGGCGCGCAGCACGTCGCGGGCCGGACCGGGCAGGCGCGACACGACACGGCCGTCGACTTCCTTGACCTGCTGGGCCAGCACGGTGACGCTGTCTTCGAGCGCATGGTCGAAGGGCTGGTTGGCGATCGACTTGGCCACCAGGTAGGTGATGGCGATGCTCATCGGCCACAGCAGCAGCAGCGGGGCCAGCATCCAGTCGAGGATTTCGCCGAACAGCGAGTGCTGGATGTTTTCGTCCTGCTCGGCCTTGGGCGGCTCGTACAGCAGCGCTTCGCCGGCGTCAGGCCCGTTCACGCCCGTGCTTCGGGCGCGTCGGACGCGCCGCTGAATTTTTCCAGGCAATAGCCCAGCCCGCGCACGGTGGCGATGCGCACCCCGCCCACCTCGATCTTCTTGCGCAGGCGGTGCACATACACTTCGATGGCATTGTTGGACACTTCATCGCCCCATTCGCACAGGTGGTCGACCAGCTGCTCCTTGGAGACCAGGCGGCCGGTGCGCGCCAGCAGGATTTCCAGCAGGCCCAGCTCGCGTGCCGACAGCTCGAGCATCTGGTCGTTGATGTAGGCGCTGCGCCCGACCTGGTCGAACACCAGCGGACCGTGGCGCACCACCGCCGCGCCGCCGCCGGCGCCGCGCCGGGTCAGGGCGCGCACCCGCGCTTCCAGTTCGGACAGGGCGAAGGGCTTGGCCATGTAGTCGTCGGCGCCCAGGTCCAGTCCGTTGACGCGCTGTTCGATCGAATCGGCCGCCGTGAGGATGAGCACCGGCAGCAGCGAAGCGCGCCCGCGCAGGCGGCGCAGCACCTCCAGCCCGGACAGCTTGGGCAGGCCCAGGTCGAGGATCAGGAGGTCGAATTCCTGGGTCGACAGGGCGGTATCGGCTTCCTGGCCGTTCCTGACACAGTCGATGGCGTAGCCGGACTGGCGCAGGGAGCGCGTGAGGCCGTCGGCCAGCACGCTATCGTCTTCGGCAAGTAAAATACGCATTGAGGGATCAACAGGAATGGAAGGTCGAATAAAGCCTATTGTGTTTCATTTATCCCTCACGAGGGAAGTATTTTGAAATCCGCTTGCCAAGACCACTGTTTTTTTATACAGTACGTCCTGTTGACGTGAAACCGCCCCGAACCGCCCTTTTCCAGGACAGAGAACACACTATGGATGACAAGAAAAACGTTATGAATGCTGGCGAGAAGGGCAAGGCGCTGGCCGCCGCCCTGGCACAGATCGAAAAGCAATTCGGCAAAGGCTCTGTCATGCGGATGGACGCCAATACCCCGGTCGAGGAAGTGCAAACCGTCTCGACCGGTTCGCTGGGGCTGGACATCGCCCTCGGCGTGGGCGGCCTGCCGCGCGGGCGCATCGTCGAAATCTACGGCCCTGAATCGTCGGGCAAGACCACGCTCACGCTGCAGACCATCGCGCAAATGCAAAAGCTGGGCGGCACCTGCGCCTTCATCGACGCCGAGCACGCGCTGGACGTCACCTACGCGCAAAAACTGGGCATCAACCTGTCCGAGCTGCTCATTTCCCAGCCGGACACGGGCGAGCAGGCGCTGGAAATCACCGACGCGCTGGTGCGCTCGGGCTCCGTCGACCTGGTCGTGATCGACTCGGTGGCCGCGCTCACGCCGCGCGCCGAGATCGAAGGCGACATGGGCGATTCCCTGCCCGGCCTGCAGGCGCGCCTGATGTCGCAAGCGCTGCGCAAGCTGACCGGCTCGATCAACCGCACCAACACCCTGGT
>CAMLHI010000603.1 GCA_946479705.1 uncultured Oxalobacteraceae bacterium | reverse complement strand
GCGGCCTGGTCCTTGCCTTCGATGGCGTCGACCAGGATGCGGTTGAGCGCATCCGGCATCGAGGCCAGCTGTTCGGGGGCGGCGCCGTTATTGAGGTCGGTGAGCTGGTCGGCCACAAAGCCGGAAGCCTGCAGGGCCGCTTCGATCGCCAGCGGGGTCACCGGGGCGGCGCCGGTACGCAGCGCGTCGAACAGGTTCTCGGTCAGGTGGCAGGCCGCGACCAGGGCGGGCAGGTTCATGAACCCGGCCCCACCCTTGATCGTGTGGAAGGATCGAAAGACCGCGTTCAGCGTTTCCTTGTTGTTCGGGTCACGCTCGAGGCGGAGCAGATGCTCTTCAACGTTGACTGCCAGATCCATCGCCTCGACGACGAAATCCTTGAGCATATCGTCCATTAGAATCCCAGATCGGCAAGAAGGTCGTCAACGTTGTCCTGGTCGAGGGCGACCGATGGCAGGGCCGGACCCGACATGAGCACGCCCGGCTTGGCCGCGAGCTTTTCGCGCACGGCTGGCGGAGCGTTGTCGCGCAGCAGTTCGGCCAGTTCCGCCTCGACGGTCTTGGTGATGATGACCACTTTCTTGATCAGCTGGCCGGTGATGTCCTGGAAATCCTGGGCCATCATGATTTCCAGCAGGCGCGCCTTTTCGGCCTCGGTCGCTTCCGTGACGGCCTGGGCAAAGCCCTTGGCGTCGCCGGCCAGGGCCTTGAATTCGTCGATGCTCAGCTTGCCGGCGAACAGGTCGCTCCAGCGGTTTTCCATTTCCTTGGCCTTCTTGCTCAGCAGATCCTGCGCCGGCATGCCTTCGTCAAGGGTATTGAGCACCTTGTTGGCGGCCTGTTCGGTCAGGCTGGCGACGTATTCCAAACGGTCCTGGGCGTCCACGATTTGCGATGAGGCTTCGGTGAGGGCCTTGTCGTAGCCGAGCTCGCGCAGCGAATCGTGCAGCAGGCGCACGATGCCGCCCAGGCGCTCGAACATGGGATTGACCGCGCCGTCGGCGTGCTCGGCATGCTCACCCGCTGCCTCGACGGCGGCGGGTGCGGGTGCGGGTGCGGGTGCGGGTGCGGCCATGGCCGGGGCCGGCGCGGCTGCGACCGAGGAGGCCGCTACCTGATCGAACAGCGCTTCCATATCGTCTTCGGCGGCCGCGGCGGCGGGCGCTGGCGCAGGCGGGGCGCTGGTGCGCTGCGCGGACACTTCATCGAATAGTGCGTCGAAATCATCAGCGGCGTCGGTCATAATCCTGCTTTCCATAATTGTAAAATCTGGCACTGTTAAATTACTGAATTCGGTAGTTGCGCTGTGCACGGGCGAGGCAGAGCATGATTTTCGGCAACATCGCCGCAATGACGCAGTGTAGCAGTGGTAAGTACCTGTGGTAAATCACCGTGCAAGGCTGTTGTTGCTTTGGCGGACGAAACTTGTAGACCCGACAATTAAAACGTGTCTTTATCGCACGCCTTACCTCAGCAAGTGTTGTATTTGATTATCTTACCATCGGACACTTGCTGAAAAGTATCATTTTCAGCAATAGACCTTGCGCCGTACCACACGGGGGCTTTGAGCGAGATCAAGGGTTTGCGTCCTAACAATAGTCAGCCTGCGCACTACAATGGAGAATAAGTCCTGTCGGAGGAACTGATCATGTATCGGAAAATTCTGATTACCACGGACGGCTCGGCCGTCTCCAGGCATACCGCCTGTGCCGGGGTGCGGTTCGCCGCCCAGCTGGGCGCCGAAGTGCTGGCGCTCTATGTGGCGCCGCCTTACCAGTACCCGGTGTACGTCGAAATCATCCCGCCCACCTATCCGAGCGAGGAAGAGTATATGGCGCGCATGCGGCAAATCGGGGCCGGGCACCTCGAAGCGATCCTGGACGCGGCGGCCCGGTGCGGCCTGCGCCACGAGGGCACGACCGCCTTCGCGGACAGTCCCGCCCTGACCATCGTTGATGTTGCCGATAAACAACAATGCGATTTGATCTTCATGGGTTCGCACGGGCGCGGCGGCTGGGGCCACCTGCTGCTGGGCAGTGTGACCAACAAGGTGTTGTCGCATACCACCAAGCCGGTTTTGGTGCACCGGCTGATCGAGGAGCCTGCCAGCTAGCTCCGTCAACATTGCGCGAAATACAATTTAGCCTTACGCTTCGGCTGCGTGCTCGCCTTGAGCACGCCGCCGGGACGGGTCCCGGTCCACCTTCAGCCCGATTGCTTATATATATGATACGTATTGTCATTGCCGACGACCACACCATCATGCGCGAGGGCCTCAAGCGTATCCTCGACGGCGCCCTCGACATCGACATCGTCGGCGAGGCCATCAACGGCTTCGAAGTGCTCTCGCATGTGCGCCAGGGCGGCTTCGACCTGCTGCTGCTGGACTTGTCCATGCCCGGGCGCAGCGGGGTCGACCTGATCCGCCAGATCCGCAGCGAGTCGCCCAAGCTGGCCATCCTGATCCTCACCATGCACGAGGAAGAACAGTATGCGGTGCGCGCCATCCGCGCCGGCGCCCAGGGCTACCTGACCAAGGAAAGCGCCGGCACCCAGCTGGT
>CAMLHI010000602.1 GCA_946479705.1 uncultured Oxalobacteraceae bacterium | reverse complement strand
GCCATCCGCGACGGCGTGCGCGCGACGCTGGCCGAGGAAGACAAGGCCGACAGCGTGCGCCGCGACCCGCGCGTCGCCACGCGTTTCGGCAAACTCAGCGACGAGCTGGATGCCATTCCGAGCCGCCCCAGCTGCCTCGGACCGAACGGCCTGAGCCGCCAGAACACCTACATCTTCGGCGGACTGCTGGCCCTGCCCTTCCTCGTGGCCGCCGCGGTGACCGGCAAATGCAACTGAGCGTTTCCGCGACTGCTGCTCGGTCGACACTGCCGCGCGGACTTAGTACGCCTTAGAACAACTGGTGGAAAATGCAAGCGGCGCACGTTTCGTTTGTGGCAAAAATCGGCTCGACGGTGGACATCCAGACCGCCCGTCCGCTGTCTGGCAGGGTCGGCCATGGCACCGTCGTCAACATCTCCGATTCCTACGACAGCAACTCGAAGAAGAACACGCCCAACGCCAGCGCGATGTATTCCTTCGCCAACGCCGAGCGCACGTTCGGGGTGATACGGTTCGCTGTCCTACACCGACCGCGCCTCGCGCCAAAGCAAGGCCATCACCGACGCGTGGAATTACCGCGACGTGGCGGTCATCGACGGCGACCTCAACTCCAAGGGGTTGACGATGGCGAACGTGACGACCAAGAAACTGTACATCCCGCAAAGCTACGGTTTCCAGCAAGAAGTCGAGTCGCGCAAGCGCCTGGTGGGCAACCTGACGGTACAGTACAACCCGGCCCCGGACTGGAAACTGACGGCCGACGCCCTGTATTCGCGGCTGGACCAGAAGAACCAGGTCATCGCCATCAGCGACTGGAACAACCCGACCCAGCTAGGCCTGAAGTACGACGGCAACAACCAGATCACCAGCTTCCTGCGTCCCGGCTCGACCTTCTAGGCCAACAAGCTGGCCATCGCCGGCCCCGGCACCCTGCTGGGCGAAGCCAACTCGAACGACATGATTGTCAAAGGCGGCGACCGCCTGACCTGAAGCTCGAAGGCGACATCTCCACTTCGAAGACGAGCTCGAAATCGCCGAACATGTGGATGGTGGCCGGCATGGTGCCGAAAAACGGCGACGTGCTCACCTTCGGCACCACGCCCAGCCTGGTGTTCGGCGACGGCATCGCCGACCCCGCCGCCGTGCGCGCCCACGCCGTGGCCTTCGGCGACATCCGCAACCGCGACGAACTCGAGGAAGGCCGCCTGAACGCCTCCTGGGGCCCCGAGATCGGCAACTTCAAGGGCATCGATGCGGGCGTGGGCTACTCCACCCGCAAGGTCGGCCGCACCGCGTGGTTCAGCCTGCGCTACAACCTGACGCCGAATATGGCCATCTACGCCGATACCATCAACCTGGGCAACGAGAAGATGCACGAGTACGCCAACAACGAAACCCAGTTCCTGACCCTGGAAAACGTTGGCCGCCGCTTCAACGTGGGCCTGCGCATGGCGTTCTGATCGTCCGATTCACGACGGTAAAAAGCGAGTTTCGGCTCGCTTTTTTTCTGGCGGACAGTGTGTGTACCAAACTGCATAGTTGTGCACTGGCAATGCAAAATTTGGCCACGCTCAAGGCGATCAGAGCCTCGATCCCCGACGATGGAGGCCCATCCAATACCCAGGAGCGACGCAATGACCGGCCGTGATTTTCCTTTTGCGCTACTGGCAGCGGGCGCTGCAGTGACCTGGCTACTGAGCCGCCCACATGTCGCGCATGCGGCGCATGGGGCGCCACCGGCGCCTTCGCGTTTCGTCTGTCCGGCCCTACTGCCAGCCGACATGGTGCCAATGCACAGCAGCGGCGATGGCGATCAGTGATTGCCAACAAAAAAGCGAGCCGGCGGCTCGCTTTTTTGTTGATGGCGAAACGGCGAATTAACGCTTGTCCATCGGCACCACATCGCGTGCCGGCGAGCCGGTGAACAGCTGGCGTGGACGGCCGATCTTCTGTTCCGGATCCGAAATCATTTCGTTCCACTGGGCGATCCAGCCGATGGTGCGGGCCATCGCGAAGATACCGGTAAACAGCGACACGGGAATACCCAGCGCCGATTGCACGATGCCCGAGTAGAAGTCGACGTTCGGGTACAGCTTGCGCGACACGAAGTAGTCGTCCGACAGGGCGATCTTTTCCAGCTCCATGGCCAGCTTGAACAGCGGATCGTCCTGCAGGCCCAGTTCCTTGAGCACTTCGTGGCAGGTTTCGCGCATCAGCTTGGCGCGCGGATCGAAGTTCTTGTACACGCGGTGACCGAAGCCCATCAGCTTGACGCCGCTGTTCTTGTCTTTCACCTTGGCGATGAACTCGGGAATCTTGTCGACGCTGCCGATTTCCTTCAGCATGGTCAGGGCCGCTTCATTGGCGCCGCCGTGGGCAGGGCCCCACAGGCAGGCGATGCCGGCGGCGATACAGGCGAACGGATTGGCGCCCGAGGAACCGGACAGACGCACGGTCGAGGTCGAAGCGTTCTGCTCGTGATCGGCGTGCAGGATCAGGATGCGGTCGAGCGCGCGCACCAGCACGTCGTTGACCTTGTACTCTTCGCACGGATTGCCGAACA
>CAMLHI010000601.1 GCA_946479705.1 uncultured Oxalobacteraceae bacterium | reverse complement strand
CATGACGGAGACGAACCACGTGAAACGCACCTTGCTCAGCGCAATATCCCTGACCCTGATCGCCAGCCTGTCGCAGGCCGCTCCCAAAGAACAGACCAGCGCGCCGGCGGCCGCCGCCCAGGCGCTGCGCGGCTCCGGGGTCGACCAGCAGCACATCGACCCGGCCATGCGCGCGCAGGACGACTTCTTCCAGTACCTGAACGGCAAATGGCTCAAGGCTGCCGAGATCCCGGCCGACAAGGCTAGCTGGGGCGCCTTCGAAAAGCTGCATGACGACACCCAGCCGATCCTGCGCGCGATCATCGAGAAATCGGCCGGCGTGCCGCATCAGGTGGCCGGCTCGGACGCCCAGCGCATCGGCGACTTCTACGCCAGCTTCATGGACGAAGCGCGCCTGGAAACCCTGGGCATGACGCCGCTGCAGCCGACCCTGGCGAAAATCGGCGCGCTCAAGGACAAGGCCGAACTGCCCGCCCTGTTCGCCGAGCTGTCCTTCATCGGCGTGAACCTGCCCTACGACGTCGGCATCGACCAGGACTCGCGCGACTCCACAAAATACGCCGCCATCGTCTCGCAGGGCGGCCTGGGCCTGCCCGACCGCGACTACTACCTGAAACCGGACGACGCCAAGCTGGCCGACGCCCTGGCCAAATACGGCCCGCACGTCGAGCGCACCCTGGCCCTGGCCGGCGACCGGAACGCGGCCGCCGACGCCCGTGCCATCGTCGCCTTCGAGACCGAACTGGCGCGCATCCAGTGGACCAACGTGGAAAACCGCGACCCGGTCAAGACCTACAACAAGGTCGCGATCGCGAAGATGGCGGCGATGGCGCCCGGGCACGACTGGCAAGCCTTCCTGTCCGGCCTGGGCGTGAGCGGCAAGGTCGATTACGTCATCGTCAGCCAGCCGAGCTACCTCAAGTCGCTCGCCGGCCTGCTGGCCAAGACCCCGCTGGAGACCGTGCAGGCCTACCTGCGCTGGCATGTGCTGAGCGACTATTCGCGCCTGCTGTCGAAAGCCTTCGTGGACGAGCGCTTCGGTTTCTACGGCACCGTGCTGTCGGGAGTGACCGAACAGCAGCCGCGCTGGAAACGCGGCGTGGCCACGGTCGAAGGCGCGGTCGGCGAATCGATCGGCAAGCTGTACGTGGAAGAGAACTTCCCCGCCGAGCGCAAGGCGCGCATGGAAGCGCTGGTGCACAACCTGCTGGTGGCCTACCGCCAGAGCATCGACAAGCTCGACTGGATGAGCCCCGCCACCAAGAAACAGGCGCGGGCCAAGCTGGCCAAGTTCACGCCCAAGATCGGCTACCCCAACAAGTGGAAGGATTATTCGGCCCTGGTGGTCAAGCGCGACGACCTGGTCGGCAACTTCATGCGCTCGCGCAGCGTGGAAGCCAGGCGCGAACTGGGCAAGCTGGGCCGCCCGATCGACCGCGACGAATGGGGCATGACGCCGCAGACCATCAACGCCTACTACAATCCGGGCCTGAACGAAATCGTGTTCCCGGCCGCGATCCTGCAGCCGCCCTTCTTCGACGCCAGCGCCGACGACGCGGTCAACTACGGCGCCATCGGCGCGGTGATCGGCCACGAGATCAGCCACGGCTTCGACGACCAGGGTTCGCAGTACGACGGCGACGGCAACCTGCGCGACTGGTGGAGCAAGGCCGACCACAAGAACTTCGCGGCCAAGACGGCGCGCCTGGTCAAGCAGGCCGCGGCCTACAGCCCCCTGCCCGGCTACCCGGTCAACGGCGAACTGACGCTGGGCGAAAACATCGCCGACAATTCCGGCCTGGCGATCGCCTACAAGGCCTACAAGCTCTCGCTCAAGGGTAAGCCGGCGCCGGTGATCGATGGCCTCACCGGCGAGCAGCGCTTCTTCATGGGCTATGGCCAGGTCTGGCGCAGCAAGATGCGCGAGGCGGCCCTGATCCGCCAGATCAAGGCCGATCCGCACGCACCGGAAGTGTTCCGCACCAACGGCCCGCTGAAGAACCAGCCCGGCTTCTACGACGCGTTCGGCGTCAAGCCGGGCGACAAGATGTACCTGGCGCCGAAGGAGCGCGTGATCATCTGGTAAGCGCGGGCCGCCGGCTGTAGGCCGCCAGGCGCTGACGGTTGACGCGCGCGGCCTGCTCCAGCCGCCGCGCGATGCACAGGCGCGCGTCCGAAATCCGGCTGCGCACGGTGCCGATGGGCGAACCCATGGCGTCGGCGATCTCCTGGTAGCTCAAGCCATCTTCCTCGTGCAGGGAGATGGCGGTGCGCTGCTCGGCGTTCATGGTGGCGAAGGCCGCGCCCACGATGGCCACCATTTCGCCGCAGGCGCAGACGTCCTCGGGGGTGACGATATCGGTGCGTTCGTCCAGGCCGGCGTCATCGTAATCGGTGGCGGCGCCGGACGCGCCGTCCGAGGTGGAGCGGCGCTTGCGCGCGCTGAGCAGGTTGCGCGCGGTGTTCACGCCTATGCAGGCCAGCCAGGTAAAGAAGGCCGAGTCGCCGCGGAAGGACTGCAGCGCGCGGTAAGCCTTCATGAAGGCTTCCTGCACGATGTCCTC
>CAMLHI010000600.1 GCA_946479705.1 uncultured Oxalobacteraceae bacterium | reverse complement strand
GACCTGGTAGATATCGAAATTGGTGGACCAGGCTTCGGTCTTGCCGGCCACCCGCACCGAGAACACCACGCTCTTGCCATCGGGGCTGAACTGATAATCGGCACGGTCGCCGAAGGGCTTGGAGGAGACGTCGCCGTCGAGCGTGCCGCTCAGGCTGACCGGGGCCGCGCTGACCTTGCCGGAAGCGTCCAGCGGGGCCGCATACAGCACCGAATTGCTGCCGTCGCTCCAGGTATCCCAGTGGCGCACGAACAAGCGGTCGTACACCTGGCCGCTGGCCTTGCCCTTCTTGTCCAGGCGCGCCTTGGTGCAGGCCAGGTCGGGACAGTCGCGGAACACGGTCAGGCTCATGGCCAGGCGGTCGCCGGCCGGGGACAGGCGGAAGTTGTCGACGCCGACCGGCAGGTCGGTCACGCGCGCCGCTTCGCCGCCGGCCAGAGGCAGGCGCCATACCTGGCTCGAACCGGAGCGCGCCGACAGGAAGTAGATGGCGTCGCCGCCGGGCGACCATTCGGGGTCGGTGCTGCTGGCATCGCTATTGGTCAGGCGCACCGGGGCGGCCTTGGGGCTGCGCAGGTCGAGCATCCATAGCTGGGTGTTGCCGCGGTTTTTCTCCAGGTCGGTGGAGCGCACCGTGTAGACCACGCGGCTGGCGTCGGGCGAAAGCGCCGGGCTGCCGACGCGCTCCATGCGCACCAGGTCTTCGACGGTAAAGCCGCGCGGGGCGGCAAGGGCGGTGCCGGCAGCCAGGGTGGCGGCGCCGAGCATCATCAGACGTGACATCATCAAATCATCTCCGAAGTTAAAAAGGGCGCGTGGTACGCGCCGCTCAATCCGGAATGATAGCAAGAAGCGCGCCGCTCCCCTGCCACCGTGCGCCACCCTGTACCTGCACGCGCTTGCGGCGCATAACGGCCAGGCCTACCGGGCAGGCACCGATCGGAAGGATCGAGGCAGGGCTTTCGATGACAGTGTCATGGGGTCTTTATCAGGTCAACCGCGTCATACGAGTAGCCGGGACTCAGGAACCTGGTGCCGGCGGTGCCGCTGATGGCGTTCAGGGTAATCACATTCTGTCCGGCCACCAGTGCGCTGGCGGGGATGTTGAAGGTGTACAGGTTGTTGTTGCCGCGGTAGGTGCCGACCGTCAGCGAGCGGGTCTTCGGCTGGTTCGGCGCCGCCGGGTTGGCCGAGATCCAGCCATTGACCTGGGCCTTCGGACGCGCGCCCGAGTAGGCCACCGTGGTGCCGACCCGCAGCGTGTAGTTGGCGATCTGGCTGGACTCGAGGTTGAACTTGATGACCATATTGTTGTTCACGTCCTTCCACTGGTAGGCCGGGAAGCCGGTGGAAGGCGTCGAGGTGCCGACCATGTAGTCGGGCACCACCCAGTTGCTCATGCGGACGTCCTGCGGGTGCATCGTGGTGACCTTGTCGCCGTTGAGGAATTCGACCGGGCTGCCGTCCCAGGTACCGATGCGCCACAGCGCCAGCGTGGCAGCCGGGTCGGACGTGATGGCGATGGCGCCGATGCTGTTGGTGAGACCGGCGTCGACGGTGACGGTCTGGGTCGCCACTTCCAGCTCGTTCTTGTAGACCTTGAGCGTGTAGGCGCCGGGGATCATGGCGCCGGTCTCGAAGCTGCCGTCGGCCGGATTGACGTCGGCCCAGTACTGCGCCTTGGCGTTGGACAGGCCGACCGTGTAGTTCACGCCGGGGACCATGCCGGTGATGCTGCTGCCAGCCACGCGCCCACGTTCCGTGGCGCCCACGTAGCCGAGCAGGTTCATGTCCTTGAACCAGGAGGTGTCGACCGCGCCGGGGGCGCTGCCGTTGTTGAACACCATCGTGTAGGTATTGAGCACGCCCAGGCGGAAAGCTTCGGTCTGCACTTCGCCATAGTTGACGATGTAGGTCAGCTCCTGGCCGGTGGAGGTGGTCTGGTTGAGCAGGCTGCGGTAGAACGGCCCGCCCGAATTGCCTTCATTATTGTCGCGCACGATCCAGACGCCGGCGCTGGCGCTGGTGGCGCCGATGTACTGCCAGTCCTTCAGGCGCATGTTGGAGTAGTGCTTGGAACGGGTCTCGCCGTTCGGCATGCCGAACACGTCGCCCGACTCGATGGTGCTGGTGGTGCCGCGCAGGTCGGACGGCGCCGGGCCGTTCGGCAGCGCGCCGATCGGTATGCGGGCGATGAAGCGCACCAGCCCCAGCGTGCTCGGTTCGGTGGTGAAGTAGGTGCCCATGAAGATGTTCGGCACGCCCTTCTTGACCATGTAGTAGTGGGTCAGGTCGCCGCCCTTGACGGTCACCTTGATGTAGTCGGTGCCGATGCGTTCCGCGCCGACCGTGACCGCCGACACCCCGGTGTAGAGGTAATCGAAGCCGGAATTGACCTGGGTGCCGCGGGTGAGGTCCTGGTATTGCACGCCTTTGTAGATCATCGAGGCGATGTCGCCGGCCGACTGCGTGCTCACGCCATTGTCGGTGCGGCGGATCTTCAAGACCAGGCCGGCGCCGGTGTCGATGGTGTAGAAGGTCGGGTCTTCGGCCAGGCCGAAGGTGCTGAC
>CAMLHI010000599.1 GCA_946479705.1 uncultured Oxalobacteraceae bacterium | reverse complement strand
AGCGCCACGATGCTGCGCTCGGCACGCCGGCACACCGTGCGGCACACATGCGCCAGCGAGGCCGCGCGCGAGCCCGCCGGCAGGATGAAGTCCTTCAGCGGCGGCAGGTCCGCGTTGTACTTGGCCAGCAGCCCATCAAGGCGTGCCACATGCTCGTCCTTGATCAGCTGGAAGCCCGGAATGCACAGCTCCCCACCCAGATCGAACAGGTCGTGCTGGATCGAGACCAGCTCGTCGCGCAGGCCGTCGGGCAGTTCCTCGCACAGCAGCAGCCCCACGAAAGAATTGAGTTCATCCACATCGCCCAATGACTGCACGCGCGCGCTGTCCTTGGCCGTGCGGCTGCCGTCGCCCAGGCCGGTGCTGCCATCGTCGCCGGTGCGCGTGGCGATTTTAGAGAGTCGGTTGCCCATGTTGTTCCGCCATGTGTAAAAAATAATAAGGCAGCATACGACAAAACGCGGCCAATCTGCTTACAATCGAAAGCATGTCCGCCCCCCACAGAATCGATCCTGAACGCCAGCGCCAGGTGGCCGCCGCCCTGCATGCCGTGCTGCCCGAAGGCTGCGTGCTGGCCGACCCTGAAGATACCCGCCCCTACGAATGCGACGGCCTGGCCGCGTATCGCCAGCTGCCCATGATCGTCACCCTGCCGCGAGACGAAGCGCAGGTGCTGGCGATCCTGAACGTATGCCGCGAACTGCAGGTGCCGATCGTGCCGCGTGGCGCCGGCACCGGCCTGTCCGGCGGCGCCATGCCGATTGCCGAAGGCGTGGTGGTGTCCACCGCGCGCCTGAACCGCATCGTGCGCATGGAGCCGTATGCGCGTCTCGCGGTGGTGCAGCCGGGCGTGCGCAATCTCGCCATCTCGGAAGCGGCCGCGCCGCACGGCCTGTACTACGCGCCCGACCCATCCTCGCAGATCGCCTGCACCATCGGCGGCAACGTGGCCGAGAACTCGGGCGGCGTGCACTGCCTCAAATACGGCCTCACGGTGCACAACGTACTGCGCGTGCGCGTGGCCACTATCGATGGCGAGATCATCGAACTCGGCGGCGAAGCGCTGGACGCGCCGGGACTGGATCTGCTGGCCGTGTTCATCGGCTCCGAAGGTATGCTCGGCATCGTCACCGAAGTGACCGTCAAGCTGGTGCCGAAACCGGCCACCGCACGCGTCATCATGGCTTCCTTCGACGACGTCGTCACCGGCGGCAATGCGGTGGCCAGCGTGATCGCGGCGGGCATCATCCCGGCCGGGCTGGAGATGATGGACCGCACCTCCTCGCGCATGGTCGAGCCGTTCGTGAAGGCCGGCTACGACACCGACGCCGCCGCCATTCTGCTGTGCGAGGCCGACGGTACCAGCCTCGAAGTGGAAGAGGAAATCGCGCGCATGACGGCGGTGCTGGAAGGCGCCGGCGCCAGCGCAATCGCGGTGTCGACAACGGAGGCCGAGCGCCTGAAGTTTTGGTCCGGCCGCAAGAACGCCTTTCCCGCAGCGGGCCGCATCTCGCCGGACTACTACTGCATGGACGGCACCATCCCGCGCAAGAACCTGGCACTGGTGCTGACCCGCATCGAGCAGATGGAAGCGACCTACGGGCTGCGCTGCGCCAATGTGTTCCACGCCGGCGACGGCAACCTGCATCCGCTGATCCTGTTCGACGCCAACCAGCCCGGCGAACTCGATCGCGCCGAGCAGTTCGGCGCGGCCATCCTGGCGCTGTGCGTGGAAGTGGGCGGCACCATCACGGGCGAACACGGGGTCGGCATCGAAAAGATCGACTCGATGTGCGTGCAGTTTGCGCGCGCCGAACTGGACGCCTTCTTTGCCGTCAAGCGCGCCTTCGACCCGGCCTTCCTGCTCAATCCCGACAAAGCCATCCCGACCCTGAACCGCTGCGCGGAATTCGGCAGGATGCGCGTCACCGCAGGGCAGCTGCCGCACGCCGGCCTGCCGCGGTTTTAACCGGAGCCACAGTGCAGGCAATCGACCACTTCAGGGAACAGATGCTGGCCGCAGCGGCGGACGGGCGCACCCTGCGCATCCGTGGCGGCGGCAGCAAGGACTGGTACGGCCAGGCCCTCGCCGGCGACATCCTCGACACGCGCGCGCACAGCGGCATTGTCGACTACGAGCCCACCGAACTGGTGATTACCGCGCGCTGCGGCACGCCGCTGGCCGAGATCGAGGCGGTGCTGGCCGAACGCGGGCAGATGCTGGCCTTCGAGCCGCCGCACTTCGGTCCCGCGACCTTTGGCGGAGCGATTGCCAGCGGCCTGTCCGGCCCGCGCCGCGCCACCAGCGGAGCCGTGCGCGACTTCGTGCTCGGCGCGGTGCTGATGGACGGCAGGGGAGAGGTGCTGACCTTCGGCGGGCAGGTCATGAAGAATGTGGCCGGCTATGACGTCTCGCGCCTGCTGGCCGGCTCGATGGGTACGCTCGGCCTGATGCTGCAGCACTCGGTCAAGGTGCTGCCGACGGCTCCGAGCGACATCACGCTGCGCTTTACCATGAGCGAGATCGACGCGCTGCGCCAGCTGAACGAATGGGGCGGCCAGCCGCTGCCGCT
>CAMLHI010000598.1 GCA_946479705.1 uncultured Oxalobacteraceae bacterium | reverse complement strand
ACTGGTGCGGCTGGCGGGGATCGAACCCACGACCCTTGGCTTCGGAGGCCAATACTCTATCCACTGAGCTACAGCCGCATTGAGGGGAAATGCGCGGAGAGCGAAGAATACCGGTTTTCCTCTCTTGCGTCTATGGAAAGACGCCGGTGCAGTGGGCCAATCGCATCGGACCGCCCCTGGGCGCTATGCAAGAATCGCAAGCGGTGCTTGAAATCGGCCGAGAAGGCGCTTACTCCATGTAAGAAATAAAACGCTCCCGCGCTCGAATGCTCAACCCGACCATCTATTGCTGGCGGCCCTCTGCGCTGTCATCCGTGGCGGCGCCGGACCTCACCGGGCGCCAAGCCGCTCGTGCCGCACCATTCCCGAGCAGTTTTTTTCCAGCATGACATGCGATTCTTGATCACCGCCCATGGGGCGGCCTCACGCGACTGCCCTGTAACGGCAGCAATTTACGTTCCAAAAGCCGCGGAGTGGGTCTATAATTGCAGGTTTGGCGAATATATTTGCCTTGATTCAAGCAAGTTGGTCTGCCGGCAGTTTTTTGGAAAATCGTACAAGGACATCATGAGCGACGCACACAACGAACACGAATCCGCGATCCGGACACCGAAGCAGCTCGTCGCTGCGGTGGCTGGCTTCTTCCTCGTCACCGTCATCGGGATTATCCTGCTGGTGTCGTTCGTTACCACCACCAAGCTGACCGGCGCGGGCACCGTCAGCCAGAGCGCCGACAACATCGCGGCGCGCCTGCGCCCGGTAGCCGACGAGGGCTACACGCTCAAGGATGTCAACGCACCGAAAGTGCTGCAACCGGCCGAAGCGGTATTTACTGCCGTTTGCGCTGCCTGCCACGCCTCGGGCGCCGCGGGCGCGCCGAAACTGGGTGACAGCGCGGCCTGGGGCGCTCGCATCGCCCAAGGCTATGACACCTTGCTCAAGCACGCCATCGACGGCATCCGCGCCATGCCCGCCAAGGGCGGCAACCCGGATCTGGACGACATCGAAGTGGCACGCGCAGTGGTGTACATGGCCAACAAAGGTGGCGCCAAGTTCAAGGAGCCTGCCGTGCCAGGCCCTGTAGCGAGCGCTTCCGGGGCTGTTGCGGCGGCGCCAGCTGTAGCGGCGGCGCCAGCTGTAGCGGCGGCACCGGCCGCCGACGGCAAGGCCCTGTACAGCGCCACCTGCGTGGCCTGCCACGGCGCCGGAATTGCCGGCGCACCGAAGTACGGCGATGCGACCGTCTGGGCGCCCCGTATCCATCAGGGCACGACCGTGCTGTACGAACATGCCCTCAAGGGATTCCAAGGAAAAGCCGGCATGATGCCGCCCAAAGGTGGCGCCACCGCCACCGACGAGGAGGTCAAGGCAGCCGTCGATTACATGGTGGCCGCGGCCAAGTAACGATATTTCCCGCCAAAAAAAAGACCGCTTTTCGAGCGGTTTTTTTTCAGCCCGCCGTCCCTTGCGGCGCCGCCGCCCCCCCCCCACCCGCGTGAACCGTACATCTGGCTGCACCATGCCATCCGCGCGGGAAAAATAGCGGGGTGCGCCAGCGCCCCTCGCGGTACGTCAGCGCTTGCGATCGATTCCATCCTGGGAGTTCTCCCGGTGCGGGCGAGCCCGTCCACTTAGATGATGATCAGGCAAATTTCATCGATATTCCGACAACTTAGATGAAATTCGTGAAAGCCCGCGTGTTGTTTTACCGCAAGCAAGACTAATTTTTTTGGGGGATATTGAGGACTTTCCAAATAAATTCTCCAGTGCATTAGTTGATCGCTGTAAAGTTAATGCACGGAATCCCTCCTCATCTTTCATTAGGTCCTGGCGTATCATGCAAACCCCACCATCAAATCAAGCTCGACACATGCTCTTGACGTTAATCGGCTGCGCCGTACTGTCCGCCTGCGGCGGCGGCTCACCTGGCCCGGTTCAGCCGATTGTGATTGCGTCCGCACCCGTGGCTGCCGAGGCCTCGGCGCCGGCTGTACAGGCGCCGCCAGCGCAGACGCCGGCGCTGACCGCGCCAGGCGATCCGAACAGCGGAGCCGCCCCATTGGACACGGCGCCAAGTGCGGCACCCGCCGCAGTCGCGCTGCCGCAGGCCGGCGCCATCGAAATGGACGGCGAAAGCGCCGCCAGCGCCATGGTGGTGCCATCGAAACAAACCACGCCTCCCACCGGGGCTGGAGCGGTCACCACAATCAGCTTCGAAAACACCGGCGTCCAGCAATCTCTGGTGCCGGTTACCTTCGGCCAGGTGTTTGCCGTCGGTGACTTGCCAAAAGGACAGACCGTGACCGGCAAGCTCCCCGACGGCACCAGCGTGCCCCTGCAGGTCGACGTCAAGGCACGCCATGGCGACGACTCCCTGCGCCATGCGGTGATTTCGGCCCTGCTGCCCCGCTTGCAGGCCGGCCAAACCCTGACCATGTCGCTGGTAAAAACCGCCAGCGCCACCACGCCGCTCGCCACCACGCCGGCCGCGCTGCTGAAATCCGGCTTCAGCGCGGAGGCAAAATTGTTGATTGACGGCGTCAGCTACAGCGCCTCGGCCGACGCCCTGTTGCGCG
>CAMLHI010000597.1 GCA_946479705.1 uncultured Oxalobacteraceae bacterium | reverse complement strand
CGCCAGCGCGATTTCGGCGACGTCCAGCAAGCACTCGATGCCCTGGAAACCGCCTACCACGCGCGCGGCTTCCAGCTGGTCAAGGTCCAGCTGCCCGAGCAGGAACTCAACGGCGGGGTAGTGCGCCTGCGGGTGCTGCAGACCAGCCTCCAGCGCGTGACCATCAGCGGCAACAGCCGCTTCAGCGACGCCAACATTCGCCGCAGCCTGCCCGGCCTGAAGGAAGGCAGCAGCCCCAATCTCGAAGCGGTATCGGCCAGCCTGCGCCTTGCCAACGAAAGCCCGGCCAAGCAGGTGCAGCTGAAACTGCAAAGCGCCGACGACAGCGACGAGGCGGTCGAGGCAAGCCTGGCGGTCACCGAGCAGTCGCCCTGGCGCGTCTCGCTCAATGCCGACAACAGCGGCACCGGCCCGACCGGCAAGACCCACATCGGCACGGTCCTGCAGCACGCCAACCTGTGGGGACGCGACCACGTGGCCAGCATCCAGTACACCACCACCGCCGAGGAACCGAGCAGGGTGGCGGTGTGGGGCGCCGGCTATCACATCCCCCTGTACGGCATCGGCGACTCGGTCGACCTGTACGCCAGCCGCTCGAACATCGATTCCGGCTCGGTGACGGCGGGCCTGTTCAACCTGGCCGTGAGCGGCAAGGGCAGCGTGGCCGGCCTGCGCTTCAATCACATCCTGGAGCGCCGCGGCGAACTCGATGGCCGCATCATCGGCGGCTATGAGGTCAAGGCCTTCAAGAACAGCGTTCTGTTCGCCGGCGAGAACTTCGGCAACGACGTCACCGTGCGTCCGCTTTCGCTTGGCTACACGGCCAGCCTGCCGGTCGAGGCGGGATCGCTCAATACCTCGCTGACGCTGGTGCGCAACCTGCCCGGCGGCAGCCGCGGCGGCGACGCCGACTTCGAACGCGCCCGCACCGGCGCCGACCCGTCCTACACGCTGCTGCGCTTCGCCGGCGCCTACCTGCGCGCGCTGGCGGGCGACTGGCAGGCGCGCCTGCTGGCCAACGGTCAGCTCACCGGCGATGCGCTGGTGCCGGGCGAGCAGTTCGGCGCCGGCGGCGGCGCCTCGGTGCGCGGCCTGGAAGAGCGCGCCCTGTCCACCGACAGCGGCGTGCTGCTCAACGCCGAACTGTATTCGCCGGCCCTGTGCGCCTCGGCGCGCTGGCAGTGCCGCGCGCTGGCCTTCGTCGACGCCGCCCATGGCCGCCGCCACCACGCGCTGCCGGGCGAACTGCAAAGCGCCAGCGTGGCCAGCGCGGGCGTGGGCATCCGCCTGGCCATGGGCCAATCGTTCAGCCTACAGGCCGACTATGGTCACGTCCTGAACGACGGCCACATTCCCGGTGCCGGCACCAACAAACTTCACGTCCGCGTGGGCCTGTCCTACTAGGAGCGCAACCATGACACGCAAACCTCTCATCTCCCTGCTGCTGGCGCTGTTCGCCGGCGCCGCGCACGGCGCGCCCGCCTCGCCCGAGGTGGTGGCCGGCCAGGCCATCTTCGCCCAGCAAGGCAATGTGTTCTCGATTACGAACACGCCCAACACCATCATCAACTGGCAAAGCTTTTCGGTGGGCGCTGGCGAAATCACCCGCTTCGTCCAGCAGAACGCCGACAGTGCGGTACTGAACCGGATCGTCGGCCAGGACCCCTCGCGCATCCTCGGTGCGCTGCAGTCGAACGGCCACGTCTTTCTGATCAACCCGAACGGCATCCTGTTCGGCAAGGACGCGCGGGTCGACGTCAACGGCCTGACCGCTTCCACGCTGGGCCTGAGCGATGCCGACTTCCTGGCCGGGCGGCGCCGCTTCGAAGCCGGCGCGGTGGCCGGTTCGGTGGTCAACCAGGGCAGCATCTCCACGCCGGCCGGCGGCAAGGTCTTCCTGATCGCGCCGGACGTCGACAACAGCGGCATCATTAGCGCGCCCGATGGCAGCGTGGTGCTGGCGGCGGGGCGCAGCGTGACCCTGGCCGATTCCGGCAATCCCGACCTGCATGTGGTGGTCTCGGCGCCGCGCGACCAGGCCGTCAACCTCGGCCAGATCGTCGCGGCGGGCGGGCGCATCGGTATCTATGGCGCGCTGGTGCGCCAGCGCGGCATCGTCAACGCCAACAGCGCCCAGGTCGGCGCCAACGGCAAGATTGTGTTCAAGGCCACTGCCGACACCACCGTGGAAGCGGGCAGCGTTACCAGCGCCACCGGCGCCGGCAGCGGCGGCGGCATCGCGGTGCTGGGCGAACGCGTGGCCCTCACCGGCAATGCGCAGCTCGACGCCAGCGGCGACGCCGGCGGCGGCAGCGTGCTGGTGGGCGGCGACTACCAGGGCGCCAATGCGCTGCTGCCGAATGCGCGCATCAGCTACTTCGGCCCGCAGGCCAGCATCCGCGCCGACGCGCGCGTGAGCGGCAACGGCGGCAAGGTGGTGCTGTGGTCGCGCGACGCTACCCGGGCCTACGGCAGCATCTCGGCCCAGGGCGGCGGCGCGGGCGGCAACGGCGGGCTGGTGGAAACCTCGGGCCACTACCTGGACGTGAACGGTATCGTGGTCAAGGCCGGCGCACCC
>CAMLHI010000596.1 GCA_946479705.1 uncultured Oxalobacteraceae bacterium | reverse complement strand
GTCGTCCTTCCAGCGCGTGATCACCAGGCGCTGGTAAGGCGTGGTGGTGGCGTACACGATCTCGTCGCCGAACAGGCCATGCTCGCCCCACTGCACCAGCCGGTCCGACAGGCCGAAGCCGGCCAGCAGCGTGACCATCACGGCGCCGGCGCGCAGCGAGCGCCCGAACGCATCCTTCATCTCGTGGCGAAACACGTGCAGGGTCAAAAAGCCCACGCCGACGTTGAGCATCCCGAACAGGAAGCCGGTGCGCACCAGCCCCAGGTGCGGCGCCAGCACCAGCGGGAACAGCAGCGACACGGCAAGCGCGCCCAGATAATCGAAGGTCAGCACGCGGCTGACCAGTTCATTGAAGGCAGTATCGCGCGCATTCAGTGCCCGCATCACCAGCGGCACCTCCATGCCGACCAGCGCGCCGATCATGAACACCAGCACGTACAGCAGCGTGCGGAAGGGAGCACTCATCCACGAGAAGGTCATGAACAGCAGCGCCGCCGAAAGTCCGCCGATCAGGCCAACCGCCAGTTCGATGTCGATGAAGCGCGCCAGCACATCCTCGTCGCCGACGTATTTGGACAGGTGCGCGCCCACGCCCATGGCGAACAGGTAGCAGCCGATAATGGTGGAAAACTGCAGGATCGAGTCGCCCAGCAGGTAGCTCGACAGGGCGCCGGCGATCAGCTCGTACGCCAGCCCGCAGGACGCGACCACAAACACCGACAGGATAAGAATTCGTTTTGTCATGGGGCCGATTTTGAACTAAGATCGCTGTGCGCTGTCAATTTGACCATCTTTCAGGGAGTAGACGTGCCCGCCATCCTAAACTATCTGCTGCACCTTGGAACAGCCGCTGCCCTGGTCATGGCGTTTTTCGTCATCTACACGCGCATCACCCCGTACGACGAAGTGCTGCTGGTCCGCCAGGGCAACCACGCCGCCGCGCTCTCGCTGGCCGGCGCGCTGATCGGCTTTGCGCTGACCGTGGCGTCGGCCCTGCTGCACACGCCCGACTACGCCATGTTCATCGGCTGGGCCGCCGGCGCCATGCTGGTGCAGGTACTGGTCTTCACCGTGACCACCCGCCTGCTGAAGATGTCCAAGGACCAGATCGAGGCCGACAACTCGGCCTTCGGCGGCCTGCTCGGTTCCATCTCGCTGTCGATCGGCTTGATCAACGCAGGCTGCATTTCCTGAATATTCAAAAGGAGCACATCATGTCCATCGGCTCATTCATCAAGAAGCAGTTTATCGATGTCCTGCAGTGGAACGAGGAAAGCGAGGGCGTGCTCGCCTGGCGCTACCCGATGCAGGACTTCGAGATCCAGAACGGCGCCGTGCTGGTGGTGCGCGAATCGCAGGTGGCGGTCTTCGTCAACGAAGGCGCCATCGCCGACGTGTTCGGCCCCGGCACCCACAAGCTCGCTACCCAAACCCTGCCGGTGCTGACCAACCTGAAGAACTGGGACAAGCTGTTCGACTCGCCTTTCAAGTCCGACGTGTACTTCTTCAGCACGCGCGTGCAGACCGGGCGCAAATGGGGCACGCCGCAGCCGATCACGATCCGCGACAAGGACTTCGACATGATCCGCGTGCGCGCCTTCGGCATGATGTCGTACCGGGTAGCGGACCCGCGCAAGTTCTTCACCGAGATCAGCGGCACGCGCGAGCTCTACACGCGCGACGAGGTCGAGGACCAGCTGCGCGGCATCCTGCTGGCCACGATGGCTTCCTCACTGGGCGGCGCCAACGTGGCCTTCCTCGACATGGCGGCCAACCAGGCGCTGATGGCGCAGCAGGTCAAAGGCGACCTGGCCACCGCCTTCGTGCGCTACGGCATCGGCCTGGACGAATTCAACGTCGCCAGCGTTAGCCTGCCGGAGGAACTGCAGGCCGCGCTGGACGAGCGCATCTCGGCCGGCATGAAGGGCGGCCTGTCGGCCGACAAGATGGGCGGCTTTACCCAGTTCCAGGTCGCCAGCAGCATTCCGCTGGCCGCGCAGAACGAAGGCGGACTGGCCGGCATCGGCGCCGGCCTGGGCGCGGGCGCGCTGGTCGGCCAGGCCATGGCGCAGTCGCTGGGCGGCCACCAGGGCGCGTTCGCACCGCCAGCCGTGGCCCAGCCGCAGGCGGCTGAAGAGAGCATCGAAGCGCGCCTGCAAAAGCTCAAGAACCTGCTCGACAAGGGCCTCATCTCGGCCGCCGACTACGACAGCACCAAGGCAGAGCTGCTCAAGAAGCTGATCGGCTAAGCCGCACTGCATGCAAACGGTCTCCTGTCCGAGCTGCGGCGCGCCGCTCACGTTCAAGTCGCACGCAGCCGTCATGGCGGTGTGCGAGTTCTGCCGCGCCACGGTGCTCAAGGATGCCGATTCGGTCAAGGACATCGGCACGATGTCGGCCGTGCTGGAAGACTATTCACCGATCCAGGTCGGCACTTCCGGCGTGGCCGGCAAGCGCGAGTTCACCGTCATCGGGCGCATCCAGCTGCGCTACGAACAGGGCATGTGGAACGAGTGGTACCTGCTGTTCGGCGACGGCGCCACCGGCTGGCTGGGCGATTCGTCCGGCATGCTGGTGCT
>CAMLHI010000595.1 GCA_946479705.1 uncultured Oxalobacteraceae bacterium | reverse complement strand
ATGATTTTAGCATAGGGCTGCGCCAGTCAATACATAAGAAAATCCCTACACGGCTGGGCACCTCGAAAAACCGTAGCGAGCGCTGCAAGTTTCGTTCGAGAAGCGCAACCGTACGAAGGTACGGTGAGCATCGCAGGACGATTGTGCGGCGCGCAGTAGGTTTTTCGAGGTGCCCGGCTATCCCGCCGCGCTCCCCACCAGATCCGGCGGGCAGGGGCAGAGCACGGCGATCTGCGCCGCGATCTCGGCCAGCATGGTGCGCAGCGCGGCAAGCAGCTGCGCGGGATCGCTCCCGCCGGGGCTATCCGCACAGTGCTCCAGGCTTTGCCATGCGTCGGCAAAGGCGACCGCCCCCACGGCGCGCGCGCCGGACTTGTGGCGGTGGCCCAGTGCCGCCAGCTGTTCCAGATCCTGCCGGGCCAGCGCGGTGTCGGCCTCGCGCAGTCCCTCGCGGGCGAGCTCGATGAAGCGGTAGGCGAAGCGCCCGACCAGCTCGGCATCGTGATTCAGGTTGGTCGCCAGCACGCCGAGATCGATCAGCGCCGCCGGCGCGGGCGCGGGCGCGGGCGCCGGCGCGGGCGGCGCCAGGCTGACCGTGGCGGCAGGCGTGGCCGGCGCGCAGGTCCTGCCCAGCACGGTCGCCAGGGTCCGGTACAGTTTGTCAGGCGACACCGGCTTGGTGATGAACTCGTTCATGCCTGCCGCCAGGCAGCGCTCGCGGTCCTGGGCGCTGGCGTTGGCGGTCATCGCCACCACCGGCAGGTGGGCCAGGGCCGGATCGGCGCGGATGCGCCGGGTGGCCTCCAGACCGTCCATCAGCGGCATCTGCACGTCCATCAGCACGCCATCGAACGGCGTGCTGGCCAGCATGGCCAGCGCCTCGACGCCGTTGGCGGCGATCTGCACGCGGACCCCGGCCACCCTCAGGTATTCGGCCCCCACCTGCTGGTTGAACAGATTGTCTTCGACCAGCAGGATGGCAGCGCCCGCCAGTGCCGGGGCCTGGGCCCGCTGCGGGGCCGCACCGTCGGGCACGCTCGGCCGCGTTGGCGCCAGTTCCTTGTCCATCCGCACCACGAACCAGAAACGACTGCCCTGCCCTGGTTTGCTGTCGACCCCGATGTCGCCGCCCATTTGCTCGACCAGGCGCTTGCTGATCGCCAGGCCCAGCCCGGTGCCACCGAATTCGCGCGTGGTGGAGGTGTCGGCCTGGTGAAACGGCTGGAACAGGCCGGCGATCTCGGCCGCGCTCAAACCGATCCCGCTGTCGCACACCTCGAAGTGCAGCCGGCAGGCCACCGCGTCTTCCTCGACCAGGCTGGCGTGCACGCTCACTGCCCCGTGGGCGGTGAACTTGACGGCGTTGCCGGCCAGGTTGAGCAGCACCTGCGACAGGCGCAGGGCGTCGCCGCGCAAGCGCCGCGGAACCGCCGCGTCGAGCTCGCCGCTCAGCGCCACCCCCTTGGCCGACGCTTTTTCCATCACCTGGGCGAGCACGCCATCGAGCACCGTGCCGAGATCGAATTCGGCCACCTCCAGCGTCAGCTTGCCGGCCTCGATCTTGGAAAAATCCAGGATGTCGTTGATCAGCCCCAGCAGGTGTTCGCCGGAGATCAGGATCTTCAGCAGGTAGTCGCGCTGGCGGGCGTCGAGCTCGGTCCTGAGCGCCAGGTGGGCCATGCCGATCACGCTATTCATCGGCGTGCGGATCTCGTGGCTCATATTGGCCAGGAAATCGCTCTTGGCCCGGCTGGCCGATTCGGCGGCGTCCTTGGCCTGGACCATCGCGCGCATGGCCGCTTTCTGGGCCGAGATATCGACCGTCGTGGAAATCACGCCGCGCACGCTGCCATCGGCGGTCAGCAGCGCGGCCTTGCTCACCAAGTGGTCGGCCTGGCGCCGCCCGTCGGGAAAGCCGGTTTCATAGGTCTGGATGAGGCCGCTCTCGATGACCCGGCGCTCCGATGCCAGATGGACACTGTCCTCCTTGAGATCGAACAGCTCGGCCACCGTCCTGCCCAGCGTGTCCGCTGCCTCGAGCTCGTAGAAATGCCGGAATGCCGTGTTAATGCGCAGGAAACGCCCGCCCGTATCCTTGAGCGAGATGGGAATCGGGATCGCATCGAACAGGGCGTCGACAAACTGCAGGCTGTCGCGGATTTTTTCCGCCGCCTGGTGTTGCTCGGTGATGTCGGCCAGGGTGCCGTTCAGGGCAATGGTATTGCCCTGCTCATCGAGCTCGTTGCGGACATGCACGTCGACCCAGCGGATGCTGCCGTCGCGCGTGCGAAAACGCACTTCGTAGTCGCCCGGATCGCGCGCGCGCCAGCCCCCCGCGCCCGCCGCCTGCACGAGCACGTCGTGAAAATGCACGCGGGCACGCTCCACATCGTCGCGATGGAGGAAGTCGAGGAAGCTGCGGCCCAGCGAAGCGTCGACGTCGAAGCCGGTAATATCGGTCCACGCGGGGTTAAGGAAGGTCCAGCATCCGGCCGCGTCGAGCTTGAACACCACTTCCTTCAGGCCGTGCACGAGCGTGCGGTAGCGCTGTTCGCTGCGCGCGATGGTCTCGGCCATGCGGCGGTCGT
>CAMLHI010000594.1 GCA_946479705.1 uncultured Oxalobacteraceae bacterium | reverse complement strand
AGCTTGAGCACCAGGTAGAGCGAAGATGCGCCGAACACCATGCCCAGCACCACGCCCATGACGAGGGCGCGCATGGTCATCTCGGGAAGCTGGGCTTCGGCCGGAATATAGGGTTTGACTGCCGCCTGGCTGGGATCGTAGGGCATGGGTGTTTTCCTTGAATGACGGACCGGGGTGGGCCCATGGTACCGCGCGCGGATAGGGCGAGGCGCAAAATCGATGGATTATAATCGCCCGCATGGGCCGTCGCCATTAGTACGGCTCGCCATAGGCTCGCCCTTGAAAGTACGGTTTTGACAACTACGCGCAGATTCCCGGTTTCCTGGGCCACCCGGCCTATTCTCCTTGGCTTCATCGTCCTGGCCGCCATCGCCCTGCTGGCCGGCCTCGGCATGCTCGGCTACTTCTTCGGCGTGGTCTACCCCAATGTGCCGCCGCTCGACGCTGTCACCGACTACCGTCCCAAGATCCCGCTGCGCATCTACACCGCCGACAATGTATTGATCGGCGAATTCGGCGAAGAGCACCGCGACTTCGTGCCCATCGCCCAGGTGCCGGACATGATGAAGAAGGCCGTGCTGGCCATCGAGGACACGCGCTTCTACGAACACGGCGGCATCGACTGGCGGCGCGCGCTGGGCGCCGCGCGCGCCAACCTGGCCGGGGGCTTCCGCCAGGGCGCTTCGACCATCACCATGCAGGTGGCGCGCAACTTCTTCCTCACGCGCGACAAGAAGCTGGCCCGCAAGGCCAACGAAATCGCCCTGTCGTACAAGATCGAGGCGGCCCTGACCAAGGACCAGATCCTCGAGCTGTACATGAACCAGATTTATCTTGGCCGGCGCTCCTACGGCTTCGCCACGGCCGCCCAGTCCTACTTCGGCAAGAAGCTGCAGCAGCTGTCGATCGCCGAAATCGCCATGCTGGCCGGCCTTCCCCAGGACCCGGTGCGGCACAACCCGGCGGTCAATCCCAAGCGCGCCAAGCAACGCCAGCTGGCGGTGCTGCGGCGCATGCGCGACGTCGGATTCATCACCGCGGCGCAGTACGACACGGCCGTCGCCGAGCCGATGCGCATCACCGACAAGCGCCAGGAATTCGAGGTCCATGCCGACTACGTGGCCGAACTGGCGCGCCAGGCCGTCGTCGAGCAGTACAAGGATGTCGCCTACACCTCCGGCATCGTGGTCACCACCACCATCCTCAAGGCCGAGCAGGAAGCGGCCTACCAGTCGGTGCGCCGCAACGTGCTGGCCTACGATCAGCGCCACGGCTACCGTGGCCCGGAAGCCTTCATCGCCCTGCCGGCCGACGAAGCCGAGCGCGAAGAAGCCATCGCCCAGGAACTGCGGCGCCGCCCGGTCAGCGACGGCCTGGTTCCCGTGGTGGTGCTCGATGCCTCGGCCAAGCTGGTCAAGGTCGAGACCCTGGACGGCGACCGCATCGACATCGGCCCGGCCGGACTCAAGCTGGTCGGCTCGGCCCTGAGCGACAAGGCGCGCGACGCGGTTCGCCTGCGCCCGGGCGCCATCGTGCGCATCGCCCAGGACACGCCCAAGTCGCCCTGGGCCATCGTGCAGGTGCCGCTGGTGGCGGCCGGCTTCGTGGCGCTCGATTCCAACACCGGCGCCTACCACGCGCTGGTGGGCGGCTTCGACTTCACCCTGAATAAATACAACCACGTCACCCAGGCCTACCGCCAGCCGGGATCGTCGATGAAGCCCTTCATCTACTCGGCCGCGCTGGAAAAGGGCTACAGCCCGGCCACGCGCATCGCCGACGTCCCGCTCGACATGCCCGGCGAGAACGCGGGCGCCACCTGGTCGCCCCAGAACGACGACGGCAAGTACGATGGCGAAGTGAGCATGCGCCAGGCGCTGGCGCACTCGAAGAACGTGCCCTCGATCCGCCTGCTGCGCGCCATCGAGGTCGGCTACGCCCACGAATACATCGGCAAATTCGGCTTCGAACCGGCGCGCCAGCCGAAAAACATGACGCTGGCCCTGGGCACCGGCGCCGTCACGCCGCTGCAGCTGGCCGGCGCCTACGCGGTGTTCGCCAATGGCGGCTACCAGATCGAGCCCTACCTGATCGCCAGGATCGTGGATGGCGACGGCACCGTGCTGGCCGAGACCAAGCCGCCACCGGCCCACGACGAAGGCAACCGCGCGATCGACGAGCGCAATGCCTTCGTCGTCGACAGCATGCTGCGCGACGTGGTCCGCTACGGCACCGGCGCGGCCGCCACCAAGGCGCTCGGGCGCGAGGACATCGCCGGCAAGACCGGTACCACCAGCGACGCCGTGGACGGCTGGTTCGCCGGCTACGGCGGCGGCGTGGTGGGGGTTGCGTGGATGGGCTACGACGACCCCAAATCGTTGGGCGGGCGCGAGTTCGGCGCCACCCTGTCGCTGCCGATCTGGATCGACTACATGAAGGCCGCGCTGAACAAGCGCCCTGTGACACAGCGCGAGCCGCCCGAAGGCGTCGTGCGCGACAACGACGACTGGATCTACGGCGAATACGCCGGCACGACCGAGTTCAAGTCCATCGATATCGACGAGCACCCGGTCCCTGCCGAAGGCGCGCCGG
>CAMLHI010000593.1 GCA_946479705.1 uncultured Oxalobacteraceae bacterium | reverse complement strand
GCCGGGCCTGATGATCGCTACAAGCCGCTCAAAGGCGAGTACAGCATCTATTCTGGAGAATTGGACAACCAGGGCGCTCCGACTGCCAAGGACCGCAAGGTATCCTTTATCGTGACGGGAGCGGTAGCGAGGGACATGTTCAACTCGATGGGACCGGACGACAAGGACGCCTGCGTCGAATCGGGCACGCGCAGCAGGTCGAAACAGAACCTGTGGTGTACTTTCGGTCGCAAGGATGGCTACACCTGCTATTTCGGCTTCGATCTCCGCTCAGGGAAAAGCATCGCTGGCGGCATCTGCTGAAGGAGGGAGCGAGGGCGCCCCCCTCGCTCCCGATGCCTTAGAACTCTTCCCAGTCGTCCCCCACAGCGCTGGCCGGTGGCTTGTTCACGGTGTCGGGCGTGACCTTGGCGAGGCGGAGGGCCTTTTTCTTGCTGGCATGCCCCACCACGGCCTTCCGTGGGACGGCAGCGGGCTTGGGGCTCGGTGCAAGCTGAACGCGTGCGCGATGGGTAGTGTCGACCTTGAACACGCTGACCGCCTCCGACAGCGTGCCGGCCTGCTCCCTGAGCGCCTCCGACGCGGCGGCCACCTGTTCGACCAGCGCGGCGTTTTGCTGGGTTGCCTCGTCCATCTGGCTGATCGCCTGGTTGACCTGTTCGATGCCGGAAGTCTGCTCGATGCTGGCCGTGCTGATTTCGCCCATGATATCGGTGACCCGCCGCACGCTGTCGAGAATCTCCTTCATCGTCACGCCCGCATGGTCTACCAGCTTGGAACCCGCATCGACTTTTTCCACCGAATTGTCGATCAAGGCCTTGATTTCCTTGGCCGCCGATGCCGACCTTTGTGCCAGGTTGCGAACTTCGGACGCCACCACCGCGAAGCCGCGTCCCTGTTCGCCGGCACGCGCCGCTTCCACCGCCGCATTCAAGGCCAGGATGTTGGTCTGGAACGCGATGCCGTCGATTACGCCAATAATGTCGACGATCTTCTTCGCCGATTCGTTGATCGACCCCATCGTGCCCACCACTTCGGCAATCACCGCACCGCCCTTGGAGGCGACTTCCGATGCCGATGCCGCCAGCGTATTGGCCTGGCGCGCATTCTCGGCGTTCTGCCTGACCGTGGTGGTCAGCTCCTCCATGGAAGAAGCAGTCTCTTCGAGTGCACTGGCCTGCTGCTCCGTGCGCGAGGACAGGTCTGCATTGCCGCTGGAGATTTCCTGGCTGGCTGGCGCAATCGATTCGGTGCTGGCGCGAACGCGGCTGATGATGTCGTGCAGCTTGCCGATGAAACCGTTCAGCGAGCTGGCCAGGTCGCCGAATTCGGCGGGCAGTGTCGGCAAGCGATAGGTCAGGTCGCCATCGCCATCGCGCAGATCCTCGGTGGCGCGCAAGACCTGGTTCAATGGCGTCAGGATGCTGCGCGTGATGACGACGGCGATGCCCAGTGCGGCCAGCGCGGCCACCATGCTGCCGAACAGCAGCGTATTGTGCATCAGGCGTTCCAGGTCGAGCACGTCGGCGGAACGCTTGTCCAGCAGCGATTTTTCAGCCTGCGCGAATTCGCTCAATTTGGCACGCATCCCGTCCATCGTCTGCTTGCCCTTGCCAAGCTGCTCGAAACTGACGACCTCGGCGATCTTCTCGGGACTGCCGTTTGCTGCGCGCCGCAGCGCCAGCACCGGCTCCAACGCATCCTTGACCCATTGCTGCTTGAACTCGTTGATCGATTGCAGGCGCGTTTGCTGGGCCGGGTTGTCGGCTGTGAGCGATTTCGCTTTTTCCCAATGCTTGCCGAACGATTCCAGGCCCGCCTTGTACGGCTCCAGCGATGCCTCGTTGCCCGTCAGCGCAAAGCCGCGCTCGCCGGTTTCGATGTTGATAAGGGACTCCAGCAAGCCATCGGCTTCGATCAAAACTTCGTAGGTGTGCACGTTCCAGCCATTGGATTGGCCAAGTTTGCCGAAATTCTGGTTGGCCAGCAAAAGCAGAACGATGAAGCACGCCACGACCGCGGCGAAGCCGGCGTACAGTCTTTTACCGATATTGAGATTGACGATCCACATGAATCAGGTTTCCTAGCTTGTTGTTGGTTATTGTGTACCTGCTTGCTGGCGCGCTTCAGGCGGCCAGTGCGTTGATCAGTCCGATGTCCGCGCCGGAGAGCAGCTTGTCGATCTCGACCAGGATCAGCATGCGTTCGCCGATCGTTCCCAAGCCCAGCAGATAGGCGGTATTGAGCGTGGCGTGCATGTCCGGCGCCGGTTTCACCTGGTCCGGCGTCAGCGTCACCACATCCGATACGCTGTCGACCACCATCCCGATCACCCTTCCGGCGACGTTGAGAATGATGACCACCGTGGACGCATCGTAGCTAGGTGCGCCAAGATTGAACTTGATCCGCATATCGGCGATCGGCACGATGATGCCGCGCAGATTGATGACGCCCTTGATGAATTCCGGCGCATTCGCGAAGCGGGTCACGTTTTCGTAGCCGCGTATCTCCTGCACTTTTTGTATATCGATACCATATTCTTCCTGCCCCAATGTGAAGGAGAGAAATTCCAGTACCGTGGACGCCGCCAGCGATTT
>CAMLHI010000592.1 GCA_946479705.1 uncultured Oxalobacteraceae bacterium | reverse complement strand
CTGGCCGGCTACCGGCGCGCGCTGGCCGATGCCGGCATCGCCTTCGACCCGGCCCTGATCGAGGAAGGCGACTTCCATGAAGCCGCCGGCGCCCAGGCCATGGAGCGCCTGCTGGGGCGCGGTCTGGGCTTCACCGCGGTGTTCACCGCCAACGACCTGACCGCCTACGGCGCGCGCCTGTGCATGTACCGCAAGGGCATCCGCGTGCCCGAAGACATTTCGCTGATCGGCTTCGACGATCTGCCCGGCTCCGAGTACACCACGCCGCCGCTGACCACCATCCGCCAGCCGCTCTACGACATGGGCCGCATCGCCACCAAGGCGCTGCTGCGCCTGATCGAAGGCCAGCCCTCCAGCGAAGAAATGCCGCCGCTGCAGCTGGTGGTGCGCGAGACCACGCGCCGTCTGACCTAAGCTTGCCGCGCCGGTGTCAGCCGGCCCGGTCCAGCGCCGCCACGCAGTAGTCCGTCATGGCGCGCTGCACATCGGGATCTTCCCCCACCGCGCCGGCCACGCTGATGGCCAGCGCCGGAAACTCCATGCGCAGCTGCTCGACCATAAGCGGCAGATCGCGCAGCACATGGCCGCCCTGCCCCAGGAACACCGGCACCACGCTCACTTGCGTGACACCCTGCGCGGCCAGCTCGGCCACGCGCCGCGGCAGGCGCGGCTCCATCAATTCCAGGAAGGCCAGCGATACCGGCACCTGCGGCAAGCGCGCCTGGGTCAGGTCGCGCAGGCGCTCGAACGGCGCGGCCCAGGCAGCCGCGCGGGCGCCGTGGGCAAACAGGATCAGGGCACGGCTCATCAATGTCGCTCCACCCACCAAAGGGCGCCAAGCGCCAGTCCCAGGAACAGGATACTGGGCGCGATCGCTGTCACGAACGCCGGCATCGCGGCGCTGAGCAGCCCGATGTGCGAAAACAGCGTGTTAATCAGGATGAAGGACACGCCGATCATGATGCCGATGAAGACCTTCAGGCTGACTCCGCCGCTGCGCGTGTGCAGATAGGCGAACGGCAGCGCCAGCGCCATCAGCACGAAGATCGCCAGCGGGTCGAACAGCTTCTTCCAGAACGCGATCTTGAAGCGTTCGGTTTCCTGCTTGTTTTCCGACAGATGGCGGGTGTACAGGGCCAGCTCGTTGGCCGACATGCGGTCCGGATCGGCGCCCGCCACCGACAGCAGCTTGGGCGTGATCTCCGACACCAGCTGCATCGAGGCCAGCTTGTGCGTGACGACCGCGCTGGTCTCCTGGTCGTAGGTGCCCGGCGAACCGGTGCCCGCCGGCGCCGGCAGCAGCGGCGGCGGCGGTGTGCGCGAATTGGAGAACAGCGTCTCGGTCACGTCTTCCAGCTGCCAGGTGCCGTTGCCGGTGAAGGTGGCGCGCTTGGCGGTGATCAGGGAGCGCATGCGAAAGCCGGTGTCGAACTCGTACAGCTTCAGGTCGATCAACTGGCCGTCGGCGCGAAACGAGCGCACATTGAAAAAGCGCGAACCGGTCACGGCGCCCTTCACGCCTTCGCTGCGCACCACATCCTTGGTCCACATGCCGGACCTGAACTCTTCCGACACGGTGGCGCCGCGCGCCTGCAGGCGGATCCTCTCGGCCATCGGCGCCGAGCGCGGCGTCACCAGCTCGCCGAACGCGAAGGTAATCGCCACCAGCACCGCGCCGATGCGAAACACCATCCAGGCCGCGCGCGCGGTCGACAGGCTGGACGCGCGCATGATGGTGAACTCCGAGCTCGAGGCAAACTGCGCCATCGTGTAAATGGTGCCGATCAGCGCCGCCACCGGCATCACCTCGTACACATGGCCGGGCACGCGCAGCAGCGCGTACAGGAAGGCGTGCTGAATCATGTAGCCGTTCTTGCCGACCCCGGGCAGTTCGCCGGTCAGGTCCATGAAGGCCGACAGCCCGAGCAGGGCCACCAGCACGAAGGCCACCGCCTGGAAGATCGAGACGGCGAAATAGCGTTGCAGGATTCTCATGCCGCCCCCGCCGGCACGTGGCGCGCGCGCTTGAACGCGGCCCACAGCACTTTCGGATGATAGCGGTGGTTGACGTTCAGGCGCCAGGCGAACAGGCCCATCACGCACAGCGCGGCCACCAGATGCAGCGGCCACCAGCCGGCCGCGAAACTGACCTTGCCCTGGGCGACACTGTTCTGGCTCAGGGTCACCAGATTGTTATAGGTGAAGAAGATCAGCACGGCGATGATCAGGTTGCCCGAGGTGCCGGCGCGCGGATTGACGAAGCCGAGCGGAATGGCCAGCAGGATCAGCAGCAGGCAGGTGATCGGCGCCGACACGCGGCTCAATAGTTCGGCACGCGTGCTGTTGTCCGGCTGCGCCAGCAGTACTTCGGTGGACTGCGCCTTGACCGGCCTGGCCTGGTCGAGCACCGCGACCTTGTTCGCCACGCGCATGCTGTAGCGCTCGAACTCCATGGTGCGGAAGTCCGACTGGCCGGGCGTGCCCTGATAGCGCCGGCCGTTCTTGAGCACCAGGAAGGAGCCGCCCGCGGGCGTGGTTTCGATCACGCCTTCCTTGGCCACCACGGTGGTGTTGCCGTTCTTGTCGACCGTGTTGACGAA
>CAMLHI010000591.1 GCA_946479705.1 uncultured Oxalobacteraceae bacterium | reverse complement strand
GCCTGGCTGCGCGCGGCCACCAGCGGCGCGCGCCTCGATACGCTCGACCGGCGCGCCAGCCCCGCCCTGCAGCTGCGCGTGCTGAACCACTGGGATAACCTGGACCGCGGCGTCGAACGCGGCTATGCCGGCGAATCGATCTGGAACTGGTGGCTGCTGCCCGACATCCGCGACCGCCGCTACATCGACTACGCGCGCGCCAACGCCTCCATCGGCATCAACGGCACGGTGCTCAATAACGTCAACGCCAAGGCCGCGGTGCTCAGTGCCGATTTCATCGCCAAGAGCGCCGCCCTGGCCGAGGTGCTGCGCCCCTACGGCATCAAGGTCTACCTGTCGGTACGCTGGTCGACCCCGCTGGAACTGGGCGAGACCGCCACCGCCGACCCGCTCGACCCCGGCGTGGCCGCATGGTGGGCCCGCAAGGCCGACGAGATCTACCGCGCCATTCCCGACTTCGGCGGCTTCCTCGTCAAGGCCAACTCCGAAGGCCAGCCCGGCCCGCAGGACTACCACCGCAGCCACGCCGACGGCGCCAACATGCTGGCGCGCGCGCTGGCCCCGCACAAGGGCGTGGTGATGTGGCGCGCCTTCGTCTACGCCGACGACAAGCCGACCGACCGCGCCAGGCAAGCCTACGACCAGTTCAAGCCGCTCGACGGCGCCTTCGAACCCAACGTCGTCATCCAGGTCAAGAACGGCCCGATCGACTTCCAGCCGCGCGAACCGGTGCACCCGCTGTTCGGCGCCATGCCGCGCACCCCGCTGATGATGGAATTCCAGATCACCAAGGAATACCTGGGCTACTCGACCCACATCGCCTACCTGGGCAGCCTGTATGAAGAAGTCCTCGCCAGCGACACCCACGCCGGCCAGGGCGCCACCGTGGCCAGGCTGCTGGCCGGCGAACGGCTGTCCGGCATGGCCGGCGTGGCCAATATCGGCAGCGAGCGAACGTGGAGCGGCTCGCACTTCGACCAGGCCAACTGGTACGCCTTCGGCCGCCTGGCCTGGGACCCGCGAGCGTCGGCGCGCGCCATCGCCCGCGAATGGGCCGCGCAAACCTTCAGCCCGGACGAGCGTGTGGCCGGGCCGATCGTCGAGCTGTTGATGATGTCGCGCGAGGCCGTGGTCAATTACATGACCCCGCTCGGCCTGCACCATCTGATGGGCACCGGCCACCACCACGGCCCGGCGCCCTGGGTGGCCGACCTCAAGCGGCCCGAATGGAACCCCGCCTACTACCACCGCGCCGACGCCGGCGGGATCGGCTTCGACCGCAGCGCCAGCGGCAGCGACGCGGTCGGCCAGTACGCGCCCGAGCTGGCGCGCCAGTACGCCGACCCGCGTACCACGCCGGAAAAATACCTGCTCTGGTTCCACCACCTGCCATGGGACTACAAGATGGCATCCGGGCGCACCCTGTGGGAAGAACTGGTGCTGCGCTACGACAGCGGCGTCGCCCAGGCGCGCGCGATGCAGGCGCGCTGGCAGGCGCTCAAGCCGCTCATCGACGAGCGGCGCCATGACGAAGTCGCCCAGCGCCTGGCCAAACAAGTGGAAGAAGCCCAATGGTGGCGCGACGCCAGCGTTGCCTACTTCCAGTCGATCTCGAAACGGCCGCCGCCCGCCGGCGCCAAAGAGCCGCCCTTGCCGCTGGACGCCTACAAGGCGCGCAGCTACCCATTCGCCCCAGGAAACGGATAAAAGGAGACCCCATGACCGTCACACGCCGCCAGACCCTCGCCCTGCTCGCTGGCGCCAGCGCCCTGCCCGCCGGCTTCGCGCAAGCCGCCGCACCCGAACCTAGCCTCAAGGAGCTCGGCAACCGCAAAGGCCTCCGGGTCGGCAACGCCATCGCCAACGCCCCCAAGCGCTTCGGCGATGCGGCCTACCGCGCGCTCACCGCGCGCGAGTGCGGCGTCATCGTCTGCGAGAACGAAACCAAATGGCAGGCGCTGGAACCGCGCAAGGGGCAGATCGACTTCGGTCCGGCCGACGAGATGTTCAAATGGGCCAGGCGCGAAGGCCTGCAGATGCGCGGCCACTGCCTGGTATGGGCGCCATCCAAGTGGCTGCCCGAATGGGTCAATCAATATGACTTTGGCGCCCAGCCGAAACGAGAAGCCGAACGCCTGCTGACGGAGCACATCCAGACCGTCTGCCGGCACTATGGGAGCGACATCTACAGCTACGACGTCGTCAACGAAGCGGTCGATCCGGCCGATGGCCAGATGCGCAAGAACGTCTTTACCGAGCGGCTGGGCGCGGTCGAGACGGTCGACCTGGCCTTTCGCCTCGCGCGCGAGCACGCGCCGCATGCCCAGCTGGTCTACAACGACTACATGCGCGGCGATACCGGCAGCGCCAGGCACCGCGCCGGCGTCCTCAAGCTCCTGCATGCGCTCAAGGACAAGGGCACGCCGGTCGACGCGGTCGGACTGCAAAGCCACATCGGCTCGTGGGATGACGTCAAGGGTGGCGGCAGCCAGGCGCTCGAATGGCGCAAGTTCCTCGACGAAGTCACCGGCATGGGCTACCAGCTCTTGATCACCGAATTCGACGTCAACGACCGCGAACTGCCCGGCGACATCGCCAAACG
>CAMLHI010000590.1 GCA_946479705.1 uncultured Oxalobacteraceae bacterium | reverse complement strand
TTGCGCGCCGAGATGCCGTGCTTGGCGCCGGGGTAGGTCATCAAATCGAACTGCACGCCGCGGTTGACCAGGGCGTCGATCAGGCGCGTGCTGTTGGTGAACAGGACGTTGTCGTCGGCCATGCCGTGGATCAGCAGCAGGGGTGACTTGAGGCCGTCCAGGTGGGCGAACACGCCGCTGGTCTCGTAGGCCTGCGGTGCGCTCTTGGGCGTGCCGCCCACATAGCGTTCGGTGTAGTGGGTGTCGTACAGGGCCCAGTCGGTCACCGGAGCCACCGCGACCCCGGCGGCGATCTTGTCGGACGCCGCCGCCAGCAGGCGCAGGGTCATGAAGCCGCCATAGCTCCAGCCGAACACGCCGATGCGCTTGGGGTCGACGAAGCTTTGCTGCCCCAGCCAGTCGATGCCGGCCAGCTGGTCCTCGACTTCGTGGCGGCCCAGCGCGCCATGGATCGCCGCGGTGAAGGCGATGCTGCGCCGTGCCGAGCCGCGGTTGTCGAGCCTGAACACCACGAAGCCCTGCTGCGCCATGTACTGGTAGAAGGGTTTGTCCCACTGGCGCGCGACGTGCTGCGCGTGCGGTCCGCCATAGGTCGACAGGAACACCGGATAGCGCTTGGCCGGATCGAAGCCGGACGGTTTAATCAGCGAGTAGTGCAGCGTCTGGCCGTCGGCCGCCTTGAGGGTGCCGTAGGTAGTGGGCAGGTGGCTGTCGCGATATGCGGCGTAAGGATGGCTGCTGTCGAGGGCATTGTGCTCCAGCCAGTCCAGCATGCTGCCGTCGGCCTTGCGCAGCGAGACCTGCGGCGGGGTATCCGGATCGGAGAAGGTGTCGACGTAGACTTCGCCGTTGCGCGCGAACGCGGCCTCGTGCCAGCCGTCGCCGCTGCTGATGCGGCGCGGCTTGGCGGCATCGGTCCCGTTCAACTGCACCATATAGACCTGCTTGTCGATCACCGCATCGCGGTTGGAGGCGAAGTACACGCGCCCGGCGCGTTCGTCCACTGCCAGCAGGTTGTCCACGCCCCAGTCCTGGCCTTCGGTGAGCGGATGCAGCAGCTTGCCGTTCATGTCGTACAGGTAGAGGTGCTTGCTGCCGCTGCGCTCCGAGGCCCAGATGAAGTGGCGGCTTTTCGGCAGCACGCGCAGGTCGTCGTGCAGGTTGACCCAGGTCGGCGAGGTTTCGCTGATGAGGGTGCGCCTGGCCAGGGTGGTGGCATCGACCGCGATCAGGTCGAGTCTTTTCTGGTCGCGCGTTTGCACCTGCATCATCAGCTGGCGGCTGTCGGCGCTCCAGTCGGCGCGCACCAGGTAAATGTCCGGGTCCGGACCGAGATCGACCGTGCGTGCCGGTCCGCCTTCGGGAGAGACGATGCGCAGGCCGGCCAGCACGTTGCGCTCGCCCGCGGCCGGGTAGCGCTGCTCGATCACGTCGGTGCCGTCGGCCTTGATCTCGAAGCGGCGCACCACCGGCACCGGCGCTTCGTCGTAGCGCTTGTAGGCGATGGCCGAATCGTCCGGCGCCCAGTAGTAGCCGGTGGTCTGGCCCATTTCTTCCTGCGCCACGAATTCGGCCTCGCCGTTGAAGACCGTGCCGCCGCCATCGCTGGTGAGCTGTCTTTCCTGGCCGCTGGCCAGGTCGATCACGAACAGGTTTTGCTGGCGCACGAAGGACAGGTAGCGTCCGCGCGGGGAGATCTTGGGATCGGCCACGTTGCCGCTGGCGACCTTGCGGGCCTTGTCGGGATGGGCCGCATCGACCAGGTACAGGTCGCCGGCCAGCGGCACCAGCAGCTGCTTGCCGTCCGGCGACCAGCTGTAGTTCAGGATACCGGACAGGTTGGCCGTGCGGGCGCGTTCGCGCCGCGCCTGTTCTTCGGCCGACAGCGTTTCGTGCGGCGCCAGCGCGGTGGAGTCGACCATGCGCGTGCTGCGCTTGGCGCGCACATTGTATTCCCACAGGTCGAGCTGGAACTGGTTGTCGGCGCGGCCGCGCAGGAAGGTGACGTGGGCGCCGTCGGGCGACACGCGCAGGGTACGCACGGCTGGTCCCGCCAGCGCCGGGTCGGCGTGGATACGGTCCAGTGTCAGGCGCTCCGCGCTGGCGGGGGCGCCTGCCAGTGCGGCGAGCAGGCAGATAGTCATTCGCATGGATCTCTCTTGTGGAGTGGTGAAAAAATCAGGAAATGAGACGCTCCCTGGCCAGACGGTACAGCGACAGCGACAGCAGCAGGGCGGCGACGGTCAGGCCGAGCACCAGTCCGATCCAGTAGCCGGTGGCGGCCATCGGCGCGGCCGGCGCGAACGGCAGCCAGCGCGGCGCGGTGCCGAGCACGAAGCCGACCGGCAGCGACACGCCCCAGAAGGCCAGCAGCTGGATCTGCATCGGCGCGCGCGTGACCTTGTAGCCGCGGATTGCGCTGGAGGTGGCGACCTGGGTGGCGTCGGACAGCTGGAAGATCGCGGCCAGCAGCAGCAGGTGGGCGCTCAGTTCCTGCACCGCCGGGTCGGAGGTGTAGGCGCGCGCGATCTGCCAGCGGAAGGTGGCGATGAGGGCCGCCGAGGCGACCGCGAACACCAGCGACATGCGCACGCCGGTCCAGGCGAC
>CAMLHI010000589.1 GCA_946479705.1 uncultured Oxalobacteraceae bacterium | reverse complement strand
GGGATTCCTGTACTGGTACGAACACTGCGCCACGGGCCACACGCTGGTCGTATCGGACATGTCCACATCAGCAAAGCCGATCGACGGCGTCGCGAAGGTGCCCTTCCAGCGACATGGGGGCGCGGTCGAAGAAGATGGCATTGCCGAGTGGTCGCCCGTCCGCCACCTCATGCCGGGCAGCGTTACCCTGTCGTCGTTCAATTTCAAGCATCCGCGCCGCCCCTTCGGCAATCAGGTCTGCACCCCGACAGTGAACCGCCAAGGCGCGGTCCTCGCCCTGGACTCTTACGAATACACCGGTGCCTTCGGCTGCAAGACCAGCGCGGACGCCGGGTGGATTGGGCGCGTCCGGATGGAGGAAATGGAAGCCGCCGGCAAGCAGTTCAGGGGTAAAGGCAATAACCGCAATCTCATGCCCGGGCGCTGCTTCGAGCTGACCGGGCACTTCGACGAGAATGACGGCGCAGAAGGCAAGCAAACCGATTTCTACCTGCTCGACGTGCGCCACGTCGCGACCAACAACTATGTCCGCACCGACCAGCAGCCGCATTACGCCAACGAACTCACATGCATCCGTAACGTGGTGCCGTGGCGGCCGGGACGTGGCTTCAATAGCCGCGAGACGCTCATCCACGGACCACAGACCGCGACCGTCGTCGGCCCTGCCGGCCCGGACAGCGTGCACGTGGACGAGTACAGCCGCGTGCGCGTGCAGTTCCACTGGGACCGGGTCGGGAAATACGACGATGGCAGCTCGGCCTGGGTGCGCGTCACCAGCATGTGGGCAGGAAGCCAGCTCGGCGCAAGCGCCATCCCCCGGGTCGGTTCGGAAGTGTGCGTCGTCTTCCTGGGCGGGAACCCCGACCGCCCCATCATCATCGCCGCGATGGCCAATCTGAACAATATGCCGCCCTGGTCCCTGCCAACGCAAGGCGCGCTCACCGGCTTGCGCAGCCGCGAGCTCAAGCCACATGGCGGTAACGCGCCGGGGGGCCGCAGCAACCACTTGATCCTCGACGACACCCACACGGCAATTCAGGCACAGCTCAAGAGCGATCATGCCGACAGCCAGCTCAGTCTCGGAAGCATCACCCGCATCGGCGGCAATGCCGGACGAGCCGACGCGCGCGGCGAAGGCTGGGAACTGGCCACCGACGCATGGGGCGTGGCGCGCGCCGCCAAGGGCATGCTGCTCACGACCGAAGCGCGCCCCAACGCACGCGGGCATATCAAGGACATGAGCGAAACCCTGCAGCGCCTGACGGTGGCGCAGGAAAACCACGCGGCCATGGCGGACCTGGCGCAGCAGGCCGGCGCGCAGGAAGCAGCGCAGCAGATCGGCGTGGCCGCTGCCGTGCAGGCGCAGAACGAATCGATCCAGGGCGCGCATGGCGACTTCCCCGAACTGGCCACGCCCCTGCTGGTATTGGCCAGCCCGGCGGGGATCGCAACTTCCACCGATGAATCCACGCATATCGCCAGCAGCAAGGACACCGCGCTGACCGCCGGCGCCAGCGTATCGATCGCGGCCGGCGCCAGCCTCTTCGCCAGCGTTCGACAAACAGTGCGCCTGTTCGTTCAACAGGCCGGCATGAAATTGGTGGCCTTCGGCGGCGACATCGATATCCAGGCGCTGTCCGACAGCATCAAGCTGCTCGCCAAGCTGAACATCACCCAAACCGCCAATCGCATCACCATCTCCGCCAGGGAAGAGCTGGTGCTGAACGGTGGCGGCAGTTACGCCATCTATAACGCGAATGGGATCGAACAGGGAACCAGCGGCAACAACGTCGTGCACGCAGCCAAGCACAGCCTGATCGGGGCGGAGAACCAGGCGGCCCCGACCATCGACGAAAGATCACTGCAAACCGGTCCCGAACAATTGCATTACACCTTGCAAACCCATCTGGGCGGACGCTTGCTTGCTGGCGTGCCCTACGCGCTCCACAAAGGCGCGGCCAAGGTTGAGGACGGGATCACTGACAGCTGGGGCCGCCTGCCAATCAAGCACGAAGCGGGCACGCCACAGTACACGGTCAAACTGCCGGGTGGCGACGAATTCGTCGTGGACGTCAAAAAAGCGCTGGCCAAACATGGCGAGCCCGCCCATCAGGATGACGCGCTGGCGAACCAGGGCGCGCGCGCGGTCGATGGTTCGCCGGCCGGCCGCCTGCATCGATAAGGCCCGTCGGACGGGCACGCTGGAGTAAGCGCTATGTCGTTCGAAATCATCACCGTCGGCGACGCAACGACGCACGGCGGCAAGGTCATCAGCGGCTCGCCCGAGCACGACATCGATGGCCGTGCCATCGCACGCCTTGGCGACAAGGTGGATTGTCCGGGCGTCTACCCCGGAGGACGTCCGCACGGGGTCAACAAGATCGTCACTGCACACGCCGCAGTAACGATAGGCGGTGTCGCCGTCGCCGTGGACGGCTGCGAAACCGAATGCGGCTGCAAGCTGATCGGCAAGTCGCGCGCCTCCGTCAAGTGATCCACGTCAGCTGTGCGTCACCCGTAAAGCCCCTCTGCTAATGTAGGCCTGTGCGGCAGACGCGCTGCAGGTCCGTAAGCTTCCAGCACGGTTCGGTGGAACTTGCGCGGCTGG
>CAMLHI010000588.1 GCA_946479705.1 uncultured Oxalobacteraceae bacterium | reverse complement strand
GCGCGGTCGGCTACGTGCTCGACGCCTCGCGCTTCGAGACCGACGGCTACCGCGACCACAGCGCGGCGCGACGCGACCAGTCCTTCGCCAAGCTCACCATGCGTCCCGCCACCGACAGCAAGCTGACCCTGACCGCCAGCGGCCTGCGCCAGCACGACACGCAAGACGCGCTGGGCGTGACCTGGGCAACCTTCACGCGCGATCCACGCGCCGACGAGATCGACAGCACCGACACAGCCACTCCCAAGCGCAGCTTCGCCGAGCGCTACAACACGCGCAAGAGCATCGACCATCAGCAGCTCGGCCTGGCCTTCGAACAGCGCTTCGGCGACGACCGCCTGCGCTTCATGGCCTACGGCGGCAACCGCCAGGTGATCCAGTACCAGGCCTTCTCGCGCGCCTTCCAGGCCGCCGCCAGCCAGTCCGGCGGCGTGGTCGACTTCGACCGCGACTTCGCCGGCGCCGACATCAACTGGCTGGCGGTGCGCCAGCTGGCCGGCGGCAAGCTCAGTACCACGCTCGGCTTCGCCTACGACCGCTCGATCGACGACCGCCAGGGCTATGAGAACTTCTACGGCGCTGTCCTCGGCGTCAAGGGCAAGCTGCGGCGCGATGAAGGCAATGAGCTCACCAACGCCGATCCGTATGTGCAGACCGAATGGGCCGGCGGCCCGTGGGTGCTCACCGCCGGGCTGCGCCACAGCCAGCTGAAGGTCAACGTGCAGGACCGCTACCTGGCCAACGGCGACGACAGCGGCGCGCTCTCGTTCAGCCGCACCACCCCGCTGGCCGGCCTGCTCTACAAGCTCACCCCGACCCTGAACCTGTACGCCAGCGCCGCGCGCGGCTTCGAAACGCCGACCCTGAACGAACTGTTTTATTCGGCCGGCGGCAAAGGCTTCAACTTCCAGCTCAAGCCGGCGCGCAGCACCCATCTGGAAACCGGCGTCAAGGCCTATCTCGGCAGTTCCACGCGCCTGAACGCGGCGCTGTTCTCGGTGCATACCCAGGACGAGCTGGCGGTCGACACCTCGGGCGGCGGGCGCACCAGCTACCGCAACGCCAGCAAGACCTCGCGCGAAGGCGCCGAAGTCTCGCTCGACAGCAGTTTCGACGCCAACTGGAGCGCGCGCATCGCCGCCACCGTGCTGCGCGCGACCTACGACACCGCCTTCGGCAGCGTGCCGGCCGGCGCCAGCCTGCCCGGCGTGCCGAAGACGAACCTGTTCGGCGAACTGGCATGGAAGGACAGCGGAGACCGGGTCGGCGCGGCGCTGGAAGCCATCGCCAGCAGCAAGATCTACGCGGAGGACAGCAACACCGAGGCACCAGCGCCCGGCTACGCGATCCTGAACGCGCGCGTGCAGGCCAGGCAGGCGGTCGGCGGATGGCGCCTCAAGGAGTTCGTCCGGGTGAACAACCTGCTCGACAAGACCTATGTGGGTTCGGTGATCGTGGGCGATACCAACAAGCGCTACTACGAAGCCGCGCCGGGCCGCACCTGGCTGGCTGGCGTCAGCGCCCAGTACCTGTTCTAGCGTCAGAAACGGTAGCGCAGCCCGGCCAGCACGGACCGGGGTGCGCCCGGCGCCACGAAGCGCACCATCGCGGCGCCCTCGGACGGCGTCGTCCATGCCCTGATGGCGGGTGCGGGTCACGTTGGTGAAGTAGCCCTGCTGGCTGACACCGGCGCTGACGAACAGGATGTCATTGCGGTTGACGGTTCGGTAGAGCGACACTGTGCCGCCCTGCCAGCGCGCGCCCGCTTCCATGGTGCGGGCGACGACCTGCTCGAGGAAGGGATCGGCCTGCAACCCAACCGGCAACCGGCACGGTTCGGCGCGGTCGGCGCAACCGAGTTCGATCACGGTCGGAACGCGGTTTCCCTGAGCGGCGTTGGCGAACAGCGTTATGCCGCCGATCCGGTGGGTGATCCCGAACGACGGATTCAGGGAAGTATAGGTAAAGCGTTCGGCCGGCCGTTCGTTCAAGCGGTTTTCCACGCGCGCGCGGCTGAAACGGCCCGATGCGGTAATGTGGGTCGCGCCGGACAGTGTCCAGGTATCGGCCACGTAAACGCCTGCGTTGAGCGCACTGCCATCGACGGCCGCTTCCGTACTCGGCACCGCATCCGCGCGTGCACTCACGCCGCGGTCCGCGCTGAAGGCGGCGTCCCGCGCGGTCTGCAGGTACCACACGCGGCTGCGATCGACAGTGGCGCCGGCGTCGATTTTGTGCGCGCCGCGTTCGATGCTAAGCGCGATGCTGGCGCCGCGCCCGCGCTGGCGTGTGCTGGTGGAATTAAGAACGGCCTGCACTGGCGTATCGTCACAGGCCTCGTCGCATTCAGCAAAGGCGGCGCTGACGTCGCCGCTGACGGTATCGCGGCGGCTGTTGCGCACGTAGAGCGTAGCCGCCAGGTCGGCGCGCGCATCGAGGTGACGCGTCACGCTGGCCATTAACTGCGCCAGGCGGTTGCGGGTAATGTCCGGGTGCGTGTAGACCGCCTCGCGGCGCTGCTCGTACAGGCTGCCTTCGTAAGCCGGCAGCAGTCCATTGCCGCGCACCGCGCTGCGTCCGGCCAGCAGGGTCAGGTTCCAGTCGGTGCTGT
>CAMLHI010000587.1 GCA_946479705.1 uncultured Oxalobacteraceae bacterium | reverse complement strand
CCGATGCTGCTGCGCACCAGGCGCAGCGTGGGCAAGCCCACCGCGGCCGTCATGCGCCTTACCTGGCGGTTCTTGCCTTCTTGTAGGGTGATGGCGAGCCAGCTGGTGGGCCGGTCGGCGCGGCTGCGGATGGGGGGATGGCGCGGCCACAGCCAGCCCGGCTCGGCAATCTGCACGGCCCGGCACGGCTTGGTGACGAAGTCGCCCAGGTCGATCGGCGCCTGCAGCCGGGCCAGGTGGCCGGCGTCGCAGCGGCCGTCCACTTGCACCAGATAGGTCTTGGCTTCCTTGTGGTCCGGATGGGCGATGCTGTGCTGCAGGCGGCCGTCGTCGGTCAGCAGCATCAAGCCTTCGCTGTCGGCGTCGAGCCGCCCAGCGGGGTAGATATTCGGAATCGTTAAATAGTGGGCGAGCGTTTCGCGTCCGTCTTGCGGCGAAAATTGGCACAGCACCTGGAATGGCTTGTTAAATAAAATCAGTGACATGTGGTCGATAAAAGCGCGGATTGTCGTGCGCGGAATGGAAGTGATAAGCTGCTAGACCAGTTGATCGTGCTGCATAATAAGCAACGCGTGTCTTCTGTCTTATAGAAGACCTGTAATCGTCCACCCTCGGAGAATACGATGTTTCAACATATCCAAGTACCTGCTGAAGGCCAAAAAATCACGGTCAACGCCGATTTTTCGCTGAATGTACCAGATAATCCCATCATTCCCTATATCGAGGGCGATGGCACGGGTGTCGATATCACGCCGGTGATGATGAAGGTGGTCGATGCCGCTGTTGCCAAAGCTTATGGCGGCGTCAGGAAAATCAGCTGGATGGAAATCTATGCCGGCGAAAAATCGACCGCGGTGTACGGCCCGGATGTGTGGCTGCCCGAGGAAACCCTGGAGGTACTGAAGGATTTCGTGGTGTCGATCAAGGGCCCGCTGACCACGCCCGTGGGCGGCGGCATCCGCTCGCTCAATGTGGCGCTGCGCCAGCAGCTCGACCTGTACGTGTGCCTGCGCCCGGTGCGTTATTTCACCGGCGTGCCATCGCCGCTGCGCGAGCCGGAAAAGACCGATATGGTGATTTTCCGCGAGAACTCGGAAGACATCTACGCCGGCATCGAGTGGGCCGCTGGTTCCGATGCGGTCAAGAAAGTGATCGCCTTCCTGACTCAGGAAATGGGCGTGAGCAAGATTCGCTTCCCTGAGACCTCGGGCATCGGTATCAAGCCGGTCTCGCGCGAGGGCACCGAGCGCCTGGTGCGCAAGGCGCTGCAGTACGCGGTCGACAATGACAAGCCTTCGGTGACCATCGTCCACAAGGGCAACATCATGAAGTACACCGAAGGCGGCTTTCGCGACTGGGCCTACGCGCTGGCCCAGACCGAGTTCGGCGCCGAGCTCATCGATGGCGGTCCGTGGTGCAAGTTCAAGAATCCCCGCACCGGGCGCGATATCGTCGTCAAGGACGCGATCGCCGATGCCTTCCTCCAGCAGATCCTGCTGCGTCCGGCGGAATACAGCGTGATCGCCACCCTCAATCTCAACGGCGACTATATTTCGGACGCGCTGGCGGCCCAGGTCGGCGGCATCGGCATTGCGCCAGGCGCGAATATGTCCGATTCGGTGGCGATGTTCGAGGCCACCCATGGCACCGCGCCCAAGTATGCGGGCAAGGATTATGTGAACCCGGGCTCATTGATCCTGTCGGCGGAAATGATGCTGCGCCACATGGGCTGGGTGGAGGCGGCCGACCTGGTGATCGAGGCGATGCAGAAGTCGATCGCCTCCAAGCGCGTCACCTACGATTTCGCGCGCCTGATGGAAGGCGCCACCCAGGTGTCGTGCTCGGGCTTTGGCGAGGTAATGGTCGAGCAGATGTAAATTGGCTTCAAGGTCGGCTTCTTGATGTTGGTTCTGATCCTCATCAAGCTGTCGACTGATTGGCCGCGTTACCATCGACGTTTTTTGCCAGAACGCAAGGAACGAGGATGGGCAAGCATCGTAGTGGTGGTCGAGCATGCGATGGGGCGTCGAGCGCGTCGCCCCGCACGGGTTTTAAGATGAGCCAACTGGTCATGGCGTTCATCGTAGCGGTCGTGCTATGCGGCGCAACAGTGTTGACGGTCCCAGCCGGGCGCAGGATGCCCTACGTGATCGCCTACCTTGTTGCGCTTCTTGCCGGCCTCGCCCTGCGGTTTCTGCATGGACGGTTTCCTGGAAAAATACCGTATGCCGCGCTGTTTGCACGCAGCCTGACGTGGTACGAGACACTGGAGCGACATCAGAAGCTCTACTTCAACATCGTGCTGATGATTCCGCTGCTCACTTACGCCTACCTTGTCGACGCGGTGGGGATGTACCGACCACTTGTCCTGCTGGTTTTCGTGTACAGCCTGGGCATTGCAGCCTACGACGTTCTGCGCATCTACAAGCGCTTGTCCGAATCGCTTCTGGGGAAGGGGCTGCTGGCTGTGGGGCTCACGATCGGATCGAATCTGGCGCTCGGCATGGCTTGGTGGATCATCGGCGAAATGACCCGCGTCGCGCCCTCCAACTTCCCCCACACGATGTCGTTCATGACAATCGTATCCATCCCTTTTTTGTTCGTCCTTTTGGGGG
>CAMLHI010000586.1 GCA_946479705.1 uncultured Oxalobacteraceae bacterium | reverse complement strand
GCGAAGATGCGCTTGAGCGGCGCCACGGCCATGCGGTGCGCGGCGCGCGCGCCCAGCGGCGCCATGGTCACGCTGGCCAGCGCGATCACGGCCAGCGCCGGCACATAGATGTAGCCGAGCGAACCGGCCGGCAAGCCCGGCGCATTCCAGCCGAAATACACATTCGACAGCGTGCCGGCCAGCGCGATCGGAAAGCCGAGCGCGGCGCTGGTGGCCACCGCATTGTGGATCCTGACATTGCACCAGCTCATGAACGGCACCGAGATGAAACCGCCGCCCGCGCCCACCAGTCCGGCCACGATGCCGATACCGGCGCCCGCCGCGCTCATGCCCAGCGGTCCAGGCAGCTCGCGCTGGGCCGCCGGTTTCTTATTGAGCAGCATCTGCGTGGCCGAGAACGCGACGAACAGCGCGAACACCAGCGCCAGCAAGGACGTATTCATTTGCTTGCCGATCCACGGCCCGACCCACGACCCCAGCAGGATGCCCGGCGCCAGCCGGCGCGCGACCGGCCACAGCACCGCGCCATGCGCGTGATGCGCGCGCACCGAGGACAAGGAAGTAAATAGAATCGTGCCGAGCGAGGTGGCAATGGCCATGTGCACCACCAGCTCCGGCGGGAAATGGCGCGCGCTGAAAATCATCGTAATGAACGGCACCAGCACCATGCCGCCGCCGATTCCCAGCAGGCCGGCGGCAAATCCGCCGCCCATTCCCATTAACAGCAGAATCGCGATCAGGCTCCCATCCATCAAGACTCTTTCAATAGCGCGACGATATGGCGCCATTCGCCTGGTTCGACCGGCGTGATCGACAGCCGGCTGCCCTTTTGCAGCAGGCGCATATGTTCGAGCGCGGGATCGGCGCGCATTTCCTTGATACTCAATAGGCGCGTCTTGCGGATTCCCTTGACGTCGATGCCGATCCAGCGCGGCTGTTCCGGCGTGGCCTTGGGATCGAAATACGGACTGGCGGGATCGAACTGGGTAGCGTCCGGATAAGGCGTGCCGACAATTTCGGCAATGCCGGCCACGCCCGGTTCGGCGCAGCTGGAGTGGTAGAACAGCACGCCGTCGCCGGGGCGCATGGCGTCGCGCATGAAATTGCGCGCCTGGTAATTGCGCACGCCATACCAACCCACCGTTTGCGCGGGGGCGGCCATGACGTCGTCGATACTGACGTCGTCCGGCTCGGACTTCATCAACCAATAGGCCATCGCCTCACCTCATGAAAATACCGCGGACATAAAAAAACGGCTGCGCGGCATAAGGCCGGCAACCGTTTTTGCTGAATAAGAGCCCCGCATGTGCCGTTTTTGCCGGCATCCCGAACCTAATGGTTCAAGGTGGTCACAGTTAGTCCAATTTCGGGTTCGTCGGACTAGCGACGCTCACTCCCATCGAACAAATTCCCGCAACCGGTGCACATAAATGGTTCAAGGAATATATGGCAATCGCGAACACCGCAGGGTGGAACGAAGTTTACTCCGATGGGCTGGCATGTCAAACGAAATTGGCCGCCTAAAAAAGATTTTCCTGCGGCGTGAGGGCGCTATCTAACACCGTGTGCATGGCCGCGATCTTTTCCTTGACTTCCAGGATCGACATGTCCGATAGCGGACCGTGCGGGGTCTTCACCGACAGGAATTCGGCCGCCACGCTGAGCGCGGCCATCACCGCGATGCGGTCGTTGCCCTTGACCTTGCCGGAATCGCGCAGGGCCGTCATCTTGCCGTCGAGGTAGGTGACGGCTTGCTGCAGGGTGCGCTCCTCGCCTTCCTTGCAGGCCAGCCGGTAGGGCTGACCCATGATGGTCACATCGAGCTGGATCATTGCGCGGCTTCCTTGGGTTGGTCTTCGGCCGGCATGCTCGCCAGCAGCGCTTCGACGCGGCGCTGGGCTTCCGACAGGCGTTCCATGAACGCTTCGTTTTCGCGGCTGAGGATCGCGTTGGACTGGCGCAGAGTGGCGTTCTCGCGGCGTAGCGACTGGGTCAACTCGGCAAGGCGGTTGATTTTGTCGGACAGGTCTTGGAATTCTGAAATCATCCCGTCACTATAGGGCGGCGAGCGTTTTGCCGTCAACCGAATCAGCATCGCGCGGCCTCACCCGATCCGCATCGAAACTGTTTTTAAACAAGTGATTTGGGTCAGGCCTTTGCGGTGCGTCAATCGTGCGATCGCAAATAAGCAAGATGACTCCTTGAAAATAGCCCATACCGTCCCTATAATTAGCACTCGTTAGTAGAGAGTGCTAACAACTCTTTCTGGCGGAAGCCGCGCCCACCCGGGGCGGAGCCTGCCGTAGCTAAGTCAAACCATTGAATTTAAAGGAGTTTTGCATGAACCTTCGCCCTTTGCACGATCGCGTCATCGTCAAGCGTCTCGATCAGGAAACCAAAACCGCGTCCGGCCTGATCATTCCTGATGCAGCCGCTGAGAAACCAGACCAGGGTGAAATCCTGGCCGTCGGCAACGGCAAGGTCCAGGACAATGGCCAGGTGCGCGCGCTGGAAGTGAAAGTCGGCGACCGCGTCCTGTTCGGCAAATACTCGGGCCAGACCGTCAAGGTCGACGGCGAAGAGCTGCTGGTGATGCGCGAAGAAGACATCATGGCC
>CAMLHI010000585.1 GCA_946479705.1 uncultured Oxalobacteraceae bacterium | reverse complement strand
TGGAGCAGGACAAGCTGGCCGTGCTGGCCATCCTGATGCTGCGCGGCCTGCAGACCGCTGGCGAAATCCGCAGCCGCAGCGGGCGCCTGCACGACTTCAAGTCGGTGGCGGAGGTGGAAAGCTGCCTGCAATTCCTGATCGACAAATATCCGCCTATCGTGGCGCGTCTGGCCCTGGCGCCCGGAACCAAGGAGCCGCGCTACGGCCATCTGCTCAGCGGCGACGCCGCCCTGGCCCAGCAGGAATCGGCCTTCGGCAGCGTGACAGCGCCCGCACAGGGCGGGCGCGTGGCGCAGCTGGAACAGGAAGTGGCCAGCCTGCGTGAGGAGGTCGACTCACTGAAGGCCCAGTTCGAAGCCTTCAGGAAGCAATTCGAGTAAGAGCCTCTTCCAGCAGGCCGGCTGCGCGCCAGGCGATAATTCCTTGTTGCAGCCCGAATGGGGGCTGCAAGCTTCCTGCGCAGCCCACTCCCTCTACATCTGCCGGAACAAGCCCTCGTAGTTGCGGCTGACCACGAGCTGCTCGGGCCGGCCCTTGAGCTTGACCATCAGCCGTCCGCGGAAATCGAGATGCGTGGCGGCCACGTGCTTGGCCGCGACAATGATGCCGCGATGGATCTGCCAAAACGCGTCGTCCGGCAATTGCTCGCGCAACTCGCGCATCGGCGTGCGGATCAGGGTCTCGCCGTCCTCCAGGAACACGCTGGTGTACTTGTCGTTACTCTGGAAATAGACCACTTCGCCAATCGCGATCAGGCGCGTCTCCTTGCCATGCGCGGCGCGTATCCATTGCAGCGACGCGGCCGCCGGCGCGCCCATCTGTCGCAACAAGGCGCGCAGGGTATCGACCGGAACGGCGGCCGGACTCCCGCCCATGCCCGCCTTGAGCTTGGCGACGGTCTTGGAAAGACGTTCGAGCGAGGCCGGCTTGAGCAGGTAGTCCAGCGCCGCGTGCTCGAACGCGTCCACGGCATAGTGCTCGTGCGCCGTGATGAACACGATCCGCGGCCGATGCGCTGCGGCGGCCAGCCGCGCCGCCAGGTCGAGCCCGGTCAAGCCGGGCATCTGGATGTCGAGGAAGGCGATGTCGGGCGCGAGTTCGTCGATCAGGCGCAGCGCGTCGAGGCCGTTGGCGGCCTTGGCGACGACGCACAGCTCGGGCCAGACCTTGGCCAGTTGCTCCGCCAGATAGTCCAGCAGGTGGGGCTCGTCGTCGGCGATCAGGGCGCGTGGATGGTCGATGGCATTCTCCCGGAGGCGGCGCGGCCGCATGGCGGCCGCGCGAATGGACCCCGATTGTACCCGAGGCCGAATAGGGCGCTCAGGCGCAGGCGGCGAGCGGCAGCGACACGCGCGCGGTCACGCCGCCGCCCGGGTTTTCCAGCAGCCGCAGCTGGGCGGCATCGCCGTGCAGGCTGCGCAGGCGCGCGCGCAAATTGCTCAAGCCGACGCCGCCGGCCGGCCTGGCCGGCCCCGCACTGAAGCCCGCCCCCGTGTCGGCCACCTCCAGGCACAGCACGCCGTCTTGCAAGCGCGCGCGCACCACGATCTCGCCGCCGTCGACCTGGGGCTCGAGCCCGTGGATGACGGCATTCTCTACCAGCGGCTGGAGCAGCATCGGCGCGATCGCCGCCTCGCGGCAGCCCGCGCCGATATCGAGCCGATAGCGCAGCCGCGCTCCCATGCGCACCGACAGCACGTCCAGGTAGGCCGCAATCAAGTCGAGCTCGGCGCCCAGGCTGGCCTGCTCGGCGCGGCTGGCCGCCAGGCTGGCGCGCAGATAGTCGATGAAGCGTTCGAGCATGCGGCGCGCCTGCGCCGGGTGGCTGTCGATCAGTCCGACCACGTTGGCCAGGGTGTTGTACAGGAAGTGCGGTTCAATCTGCGCCTGCAGGGCGCGCAGCCTTGCCTCGGCCAGCAGTTGCGCCGCCGCGGCGATCTGCTCGCTCTGGCGCGCGGCCACGGTCTCGACGGCGATGCGCCGCTCGCCCAACATCAGTACCAGGAACATGAACACGGCGCAACACAGGGCGAACGGCAACAGGGGGCCGAGCTCTGAGCGGCGCTGTACGAGCAGCAGGGGATTGATTCCGATCTCCCAGGACCTGACGAGCACGATGCCCAGCACCACGCAAGACCCCACCATCGCCAGGTAATACAGGGTCCGCGCCATTCCGCGCGCGCGCCTGGGCCAGCCGCCCAGCGTACGGTCGCCCACGGCCAGCGCGCCGTGGATCAGGTAGCCGACGACATTCGAGCCCAACAGCATATCCGGGATGTTGTTGCGGAAGACGGCAAGCACACCCTCGTCCATGAGCCCGGCGATGACGGCGACCAACAGCGCGGTCATGAATAGCGCGGCCAGGGCGTTCAACAATCCCGTGTAGATGATGTTGCGCAGGAGCGAGGGCTGCCAGCGCCGGAACAGGGGAATCAGTTCCAGCGGATGGAAGGACGGGCGAGACTTGACGCCGGCGGCGGTTTTCACGGTGGAGGTTCCAGAAGTCATAAGGCCTCAAGAAAGTTGCCATGAAACGCCTGGGCCAGCGGGCCGGTGCGGCGGGTGCTCTTGACGTCGTGGATGGTGCCGGCCAAGCTGGCGCCGCAAAGGAAAGGTCTGATCG
>CAMLHI010000584.1 GCA_946479705.1 uncultured Oxalobacteraceae bacterium | reverse complement strand
CTGGCCTTGTCGAACACGATGGTGGGCGACATGGCGCTGCGCGGGCGCTTGCCCGGCTCGACCCGGTTGGCCACCGGGCCGGCGGCGTCGCGCGCATCGAAGGAAAAGTCGGTCAGCTGGTTGTTCAGGATGAAGCCGCCGACCATCTGGCGCGAGCCGAAGGCGTCTTCCACCGACGTCGTCATGGACACTCCCCTGCCCTTGGCGTCGACCACCACCAGGTGCGAGGTGGACGGCGTTTCGATGGCATTGTCGGTGCCCCAGGCGACCTCCATGCCGGGCGGCGTGCCGGGCGCGGCCACGCCCATCGAGCGCGGGCCGATCAGGGCGGCGCGGCCGGCCAGGTAGCGCTTGTCGATCAGGCTATCGATGCCGCGCCCGGGCAGCGGCACGAAATCGGTATCGGCGGCGTAGCGGTTGCGGTCGGCGTAAGCCAGCCGCCCGGCTTCGGCGAACAGGTGCACCGCCTCCACCCCGGGCACGCCGTCGGCCGGGGCCAGCGCGGCCATGTCGCGGGTTTCCAGGATGCCCAGCATCTGGGCGACGGCGATCCCGCCCGACGATGGCGGCGGCATGCCGCACACGGTGTAGTGGCGGTAGTCGCTGCACACCGGCGTGCGCAGGCGCGGGCGGTAGGCGGCGATGTCGGCCGCGCTCAGCAGGCCCGGGTTGGTCGGATGGGCGGCGACCTTGTCGGCGATGTCGCGCGCGATGCGGCCGGTGTAGAAGGCTTCGGCGCCGCCGCTGGCGATCACGCGCAGGGTGGCCGCCAGCGCCGGATTTTTCAGCAGGTGGCCGACCGGCCAGGCTTGGCCCTGGCCATCGTAGAAGTAGGCGGCGGCCACCGGGTCGCGCCGCAAGTAGGGGTCGAGCGCCAGCAGGCGGTTCAGGCGCAGGCTGACCGGAAAGCCTCGCTCGCACAGCGCGATGGCCGGGGTGAACAGGCTTTTCCACGACAGCTTGCCGTGCCGGGCGTGGGCCAGCGCCAGCATGCGCAGCACCCCGGGCGCGCCCACCGAGCGACCGCCCACGATGCCCTGGGCGCGCGTGAGCGGCTTGCCATCGCTGGCCTGGAACAGGTGTTCGTCGGCTTTCGAAGGCGCCGTTTCGCGCCCGTCGTAGGCTTGCACCTGGCTGCCGTCGTAATGCAGCAGGAAGGCGCCGCCGCCGATGCCGGACGATTGCGGTTCGACCAGGGTCAGCACCAGCTGCACGGCGATGGCGGCGTCGATGGCCGCTCCGCCTTGCTTGAGGATGGCGTAGCCGGCATCGACGGCGATGGGATTGGCCGCCGCGACCATGTATTTCCTGGCGGCCCAGCCGGCCTTGTCGGTGTAGGCGACCGCCGCTTCCGGGCCGCGCTGGGCCACTTCCTGGGCTCGCGCGGGAAGCCACAGCGATACAGCGGCGGCGAGCGCCAGCGCGAGCGCGCGCGTGCGGGGTGAAACCATGCCTGCTCCTGATGTCAACGAATGCGGACCGGGCCGGCGGAGACTAGCGCCGGCCCGGTCCGCCATCGTACAGGAATTGCACTACTTCGGCTGCATGCGGATGGCGCCGTCGAGGCGGATGGTTTCCCCGTTGAGCATGGGGTTGTCGAGGATGGCGCGGACCAGCTGGGCGAATTCGGCCGGGTGGCCCAGGCGCGGCGGGAACGGCACCATGTTGCCGAGCGCATCGCGCACTTCTGCCGGCATGCCCATCAGCATGGGCGTTTCGAACAGGCCGGGGGCGATGGTCATCACGCGGATACCGCTGCGGGCCAGGTCGCGCGCCATCGGCAGGGTCATGCCCGCCACCGCCGCTTTCGAGGCGGCATAGGCCACTTGGCCAATCTGGCCGTCGTAGGCGGCCACCGAGGCGGTATTGATGATGACCCCGCGCTCGCCGCTGGCGTTGGGATCGAGTTCGGCCATCGCCGCGGCCGCCAGGCGCGCCATGTTGAAGGTGCCGATCAGGTTGATGTTGATGGTGCGCTGGAAGATTTCGAGCGGATGGGGGCCGTCGCGCCCCACCGTCTTGACGGCCGGGGCGATGCCGGCGCAATTGACCAGCCCGCGCAAGCTGCCCATGGCCTGGGCCGCCGTCACCGCCGCTTTGGCGTCGGCTTCGAGGGTGACGTCGCAGCGGATGAATTGCCCCTTGAGCTCGGCGGCGAGCTGCTGGCCCGCTTCGGCCTGCAGGTCGGCCAGCAAGACCCGGGCGCCCGCCCCGGCCAGCATGCGCGCGGTGGCCGCGCCCAGACCGGAGGCGCCGCCGCTGATGATGAAGACATTGTCCTGAAGTTGCATGGCGATCCCTTGTCCAGTTTGCTTTACGCTTACGTAAACGTCAACCCATGGAATTGTACACGCTGCGCCCTCAGCACTGCACGGTGACGCCATTGTTATTGCACAGCCGGCCCTCGGGACTGAGCAGGGTGGTGCCGACGCCGCCGTTATAGCGCACGCCGTTGCTGCCATTGCAGCCGCCGGCGTCGCAGCCGTTGAGAAACACCGGGACCGGCGGCGCGGCCGGGGTGATGGCGGCCGGCATGGGCGCCGGGCTGGGCACGGCGAGCACCGGACCGTAGACCGCCGGCGCGGCCGGACCGGGCATGCGCTCGACGATCATCGGCACGGCG
>CAMLHI010000583.1 GCA_946479705.1 uncultured Oxalobacteraceae bacterium | reverse complement strand
TCGCCCAGCCAGCGCGCCAGGTGCGCCTCGACCACCTCGTCGACCGCGTCGTGGATCAGGCTATGCGCCACATCGCGGGCCTGCTCGACCAGCCACTGGTCGGTCTCGAGGTCGGCAAAGCGCAGCATCGCCTGGCCCGACTGGCGCGCACCCAGGAATTCGCCGGGGCCGCGGATTTCCAGGTCGCGCCGCGCGATCTCGAAGCCGTCGGTGGTCTCGCGCATCGTCATCAGGCGTTGCCTGGCCACCGGCCCGAGCGGACTTTGATACAGCAGCAGGCAGACACTGGCCGCGGTGCCGCGTCCGACCCGCCCGCGCAGCTGGTGCAGCTGCGACAGGCCGAAGCGCTCCGCATGCTCGATCACCATCAGCGAGGCGTTCGGCACGTCCACGCCCACCTCGATCACGGTGGTGGCCACCAGCACGTGCACCTGGCCGGCGGTGAACGCATCCATGACCTCCTGCTTCTCGGCCGGCTTCATGCGCCCGTGCACCAGCCCCACTTGCAAGTCCGGCAGCGCCTCGGCCAGCATCGCGTGCGTGTCGGTGGCGGTCTGCAGCTGCAGCGCTTCGGATTCCTCGATCAGCGGGCAGACCCAGTACACCTGGCGCCCCTCCAGCGCGGCCGCGTGCACCCGTTCGATGACTTCATCGCGCCGGTTCTGGTCGATGGCGCGCGTGACGATCGGGCTGCGCCCCGGCGGCAGCTCGTCGATGACCGAGACTTCCAGGTCGGCGTAATACGTCATCGCCAGCGTGCGCGGGATCGGCGTGGCCGACATCATCAGCTGGTGCGGGGTCTTGCCGTTGCTGCCCTTGTTGCGCAGGGTGAGGCGCTGGCCCACGCCGAAGCGGTGCTGTTCGTCGACGATCACCAGGCCCAGTCTGGCGAAGTTGACCGTGTCCTGGATCAGCGCATGGGTGCCGATCACCAGCTGGGCTTCGCCCGACTCGACCAGCGCGGTGGCGGCCAGCTTGTCCTTTTTCTTCAGGCTGCCGGTCAGCCAGGCCACTTTCACGCCCAGCGGCTCCATCCACGCGGCGATCTTGCGGAAGTGCTGGTCGGCCAGGATCTCGGTGGGCGCCATCAGCGCGGCCTGGTAGCCGCTGTCGATGGCCTGGGCGGCGGCCAGTGCCGACACCACCGTCTTGCCGCTGCCGACATCGCCCTGCAGCAGGCGCTGCATCGGAAAGCTGTTGCGCAGGTCGGTGCGGATTTCCTGCAGTACGCGCTGCTGGGCGCCGGTCAGCTGGAAGGGCAACTGCGCGAGGAAGGCCTGCGACAGCGCGCCGACCGCCTTGAGCACCGGCGCGCCTTTCACCCGGCGGGCCCGCTGCGCGCGCTTGAGCGAGAGCTGCTGGGCCAGCAGCTCGTCGAACTTCATGCGCACCCAGGCCGGATGCGAGCGGTCGAGCAGGGCGTTGGCGTCGATTTCCTGCGGCGGCGAGTGCAGCAGGCGCACGGCCGGCTCGAAGTCGGCCAGGCGCATTTGCTGCAGCAGCGCCGGCGGCAGCGTGTCGCGCCAGTCGATGCGCGCCATGGCGTCGGCGATGGCGCGCCGCAGGATGGTCTGCGACAGCCCTTCGCCGGACGGATACACCGGCGTCAGCACCGTGGGCAGCGGCGCGCCTTCGTTGATCACCTTGTAGGATGGGTGGACCATCTCGGCGCCGAAGAAGCCGTGCTTGAGTTCCCCGCGTGCCCGCACGCGCGTGCCTTCGGCCAGCTGCTTGACCTGGCTGCCGTAGAAATTCATGAAGCGCAGCTGCAGCTCGCCGCTGTCGTCGGCGATCGTGACCAGCAGCTGGCGGCGCGGCTTGAAGCCGATCTCGTTTTTCGTGACCACGCCCTCGACCTGCGAGACGTGCCCGCCGCGCAGGCAGGCTTCGCGGATCGACACCACCTGGGTCTCGTCCTCATAGCGCATCGGCAGGTGCAGCACCAGGTCCATGTCCGTGTGCAGCCCCAGCCTGGCAAGCTTGCTTTCGTTGGTTTTCGGCGGGCTTTTCGGTTTCGATGGAGGCATTTTGCGGCAATCTGATGCGGGCAAGGGTAAAATAGAGGGTTGCCCAGCACGCGTGGCGCCTATTGTAAGGGCGCACAGCATATTTTTTCATAAATACCATGTACTCGCTCTCCGATTTCGATTTCGACCTTCCGCCCGAACGCATCGCACAGACGCCGCTGCCCGAGCGCAGCGCGTCGCGCCTGCTGCATCTCGATGGCGAGCGCATCGCCGACCGCCAGTTCGCCGACATCGTCGACCTGCTCCAGCCGGGCGACCTGCTGGTGATGAACGACACGCGCGTGCTCAAGGCGCGCTTTTTCGGCGTGAAGGAAAGCGGCGGCGCGGTCGAGGTGCTGGTCGAGCGCGTGCTCGACAGCCGCACCGTGCTGGCCCAGGTGCGCGCCTCCAAGTCGCCCAAGCCGGGCAACCGCATCCGCCTGGCCGATGCCTTCGACGTGGTGGCCGGCGAGCGTGCCGGCGAATTCTTCACGCTGACTTTCGACGGCGACGTGTTCGAGCTGATCGAGCGGCACGGCCGCCTGCCGCTGCCGCCCTACATCGAGCATGACGCCGACGAATTCGACGAGACCCGCTACCAGACCGTGTACTCGAAGGAGCC
>CAMLHI010000582.1 GCA_946479705.1 uncultured Oxalobacteraceae bacterium | reverse complement strand
AGCAGGAAGGGAATGCCCATCTGCGCGCCCTTGATCACCATTTCCGAGGTCAGCCTGCCGGTGGTGTAGAACACCTTGTCGGCGCCGTCGACACCGTCGAGCCACATGCGGCCGGCGATGGCGTCCACCGCGTTGTGGCGGCCCACGTCCTCGATGAAGTAGAGCAGCTCGCCGCTGCTGGAAAACAGCGCGCAGCCGTGCACCGAGCCGGCCTGCTTGTAGATGGACTGCTGGGTACGGATGGTGTCGACGATGGCGTAGACCGCGCTCTGGCGCAGGCGCGCTTCGGGCAGCGCGATACGGTCGACTTCGTCCATCAGGCCGCCGAACACCGAACCCTGGCCGCAGCCGGTGGTTACCACCTTCTTCGCCGTGCGCGCTTCGACGTCGGCGATGCCCGATCGTGTGACGACGGCCACCGCGTCCACGCTCCAGTCGACCTGCACCGAGAGCACGTCGGCGATATCGCGCACCAGGCGCTGGTTGCGCAGGTAGCCGAGGGTGAGCGCCTCGGGCGCGCCGCCCAGGGTCATCAGGGTCACCAGCTCGCGCTTGTCCACATACACCGTGAGCGGACGCTCGGCGGGAATGAAGATCCGCGAGCGGCGGCCCTGTTCATCCACTGCCGCGACTTCGTAGGTCAGGCTGGCATCGGCCTGCGACAGTTCGATCATGTGAGCCGTTCCAGCACCTGGCCGCCGCCGAAGCTGCCGGGCGCCTGCACCGTGCCGCCCAGGCTCACGCGGATGGCGCAGTACTTGAATTCGGGGATCTTGCCGAAGGGGTCGAGCGCGGCATTGGTGAGCCGGTTGATGGCCGCCTCGTAATAGCAGAACGGGACGAACACCGCGCCGCGCGGCGAACTGTCGTCGGCGCGCGCGTACAGGCTGACCTGCCCGCGCCGCGAGGCGATGGTGATGACGTCGCCGGGCTTGCCGCCCAGCGCGTCCAGGTCGAGCGGATGGACCAGGGCCACCGGGTCGGGTTCGAGCGCGTCCAGCACGGCGGTGCGGCGCGTCATGCTGCCGGTGTGCCAGTGCTCCAGCTGGCGGCCGGTGATGAGCACCAGCGGGTAGCTGGCGTCGGGCCGCTCGTCGGCCGGGATGATGTCGGCCGGGACGAAGCGCGCGCGTCCCGATTCGCGCGGGAAGGTCTCGGTGAACACCACCGGCTGGCCGGGGTCGCCCTCCTTCGTGCACGGGTAGGTGACGGCGTGCTCGCGTTCGAGCCGCTCCCAGGTGATGCCGCCGATGCTGGGCATGGTGCGGCGCATTTCGTCGAACACCTCGGAGACATGGCCGTACTTCCAGTCGAGCCCGAGCCGCGCGGCCATCTGCTGGATGATCCACAGATCCTGGCGCGCCTCGCCGGGCGGGTCGATGGCCTGGCGGCCCAGCTGTACCAGCCGGTCGGTATTGGTGAAGGTGCCGGTCTTTTCGGGGAAGGCGCTGGCCGGCAGGATCACGTCGGCCAGGCAGGCGGTCTCGGTGAGGAAGATGTCCTGCACCACCAGATGGTCGAGCGCGGCCAGGCAGGCGCGCGCGTGGTTGACGTCGGGGTCGGACATGGCCGGGTTCTCGCCCATGATGTACATGCCGCGGATCTCGCCGCGTTCGATGGCGTGCATGATCTCGACCACCGTCAGGCCGGGCTGGCCGTCGAGCGTGGTGCCCCAGGCCTGCTCGAAGCGCGCGCGCGCGGCCGGGTTGTCGACCCGCTGGTAGTCCGGGAACATCATCGGGATCAGGCCGGCGTCGGAAGCGCCCTGCACATTGTTCTGGCCGCGCAGCGGATGCAGGCCGGTGCCGGGCCGCCCGATCTGGCCGGTCATCAGCGCCAGCGCGATCAGGCAGCGCGCGTTGTCGGTGCCGTGGATGTGCTGCGAGATGCCCATGCCCCACAGGATCATCGAGGCTTTCGACGTGGCGTACAGGCGCGCCACGTAGCGGATCGTGTCGGCGTCGATGCCGCAGATCGGCGCCATCGCTTCCGGGCTGTAGCCGGCCACGTTCTTTTCCAGCTCCTCGTAGCCGATGGTGCGGCTGGCGATGAAGTCGCGGTCGACCAGGTTCTCGCTGACGATCACGTGCATCATGGCATTGAGCAGGGCGACGTCGGTGTCGGGCTTGAACTGCAGGTAGCGGTGCGCCATGCGCGTAAGATCCGAGCGGCGCGGATCGCAGACCACCAGCCTGGTGCCCTTGCGGATCGCGTTCTTGATCCAGGTGGCGGCCACCGGATGGTTGACGGTCGGGTTGGCGCCGATGACGATCACCACTTCGGCCTTGGTCACGTCCATCACCGGGTTCGATACCGCGCCCGAGCCGATCCCTTCCAGCAGCGCCGCCACCGAGGAGGCGTGGCACAGGCGCGTGCAGTGGTCGACGTTGTTGCTGCCGAAACCGGTGCGCACCAGTTTCTGGAACAGATAGGCTTCCTCGTTGCTGCCCTTGGCCGAGCCGAAGCCGGCCAGCGCGCGCTTGCCGTGGGTGTCGCGGATACCGGCCAGGGTGCCGCCGGCCAGCGCCAGCGCTTCGTCCCAGGTCGCTTCGCGAAACACCTCGTGCACGCTGGCCGGGTCCATGGTGAAGTCGCCGCGCTTGGGCGCGTCGGCGCGGCGGATCAGCGG
>CAMLHI010000581.1 GCA_946479705.1 uncultured Oxalobacteraceae bacterium | reverse complement strand
ATTTCGTTCTGCTTGATCATGCCCAGCTCCAGGCGCGCGCGTTCTTCCACGGCGCCGGTGCCATCCTTCAAGTCGAGCACTTCGGATTCGAGCTTGGCGTTGCGGGCCTTGAGTTCCACGGCCTTCTTGCGGGCCGCATCGACCTGGGTTTCCATCTCGTGCACCCGCAGCCAGCCGCCCTTCCCCAGCCACAATGGATATTGGATCAGTAACAGCAGGACAGCGAGGGCGAGCGTGATGAGGCGCATGATGTTCCACACCGGCCAGCGCGGGGCTGGCCGGGGATACTTAAATTACAGGTTCTTCAGGTTGTAGAACGCGCTACGGCCTGGGTAGCTGGCGATGTCGCCCAGATCTTCCTCGATGCGCAGCAGCTGGTTGTACTTGGCCATGCGGTCCGAACGCGACAGCGAGCCGGTCTTGATCTGCAGGGCATTGGTACCGACAGCGATGTCAGCGATGGTCGAATCTTCGGTCTCGCCCGAACGGTGCGAGATCACGGCGGTGTAGCCGGCGCGCTTGGCCATTTCGATGGCGGCGAAGGTTTCGGTCAGGGTGCCGATCTGGTTAATCTTGATCAGGATCGAGTTGGCGATGCCCTTCTCGATGCCTTCTTTCAGGATCTTGGTGTTGGTGACGTACAGGTCGTCGCCCACCAGCTGCACCTTCCTGCCCAGTGCTTCGGTCAGGATCTTCCAGCCTTCCCAGTCGCCTTCGGCCATGGCGTCCTCGATCGAGATGATCGGGTACTTGTCGCACCAGGTGGCCAGCATGTTGGTGAACTCGGTGGCGGTCAGCGCCAGGCCGCCTTCGCCTTCGAGTACATACTTGCCGTCCTTGTAGAACTCGCTGGCGGCGCAGTCCAGGCCCAGGCAGATCTGCTCGCCCGCCACGTAACCGGCCTGCTCGATCGCTTGCATGATCAGCTTGATGGCTTCTTCATGGTTGGCCACCGATGGGGCAAAGCCGCCTTCGTCGCCCACCGAGGTGGCCAGGCCCTTGTCGTGCAGGATTTTCTTCAGGGTGTGGAACACTTCGGCGCCGTAACGCACGGCTTCCTTGAAGCTTGGCGCACCGACTGGAATGATCATGAATTCCTGGATGTCCAGGTTGTTGTCGGCGTGGGCGCCGCCGTTGATGACGTTCATCATCGGGACCGGCATTTGCATCGCGCCCGAACCGCCGAAGTAGCGGTACAGCGGCAGGCCGGCTTCTTCAGCGGCGGCCTTGGCCACGGCCATCGACACGGCCAGCATGGCGTTGGCGCCCAGGCGGCTCTTGTTTTCGGTGCCATCGAGGTCGATCAGGGTGCGGTCCAGGAATGCCTGTTCGTTGGCATCGAGACCCATGATCGCTTCGGAAATTTCAGTATTGATATTTTCGCAGGCCTTGAGCACGCCCTTGCCGAAGTAGCGGCTCTTGTCGCCATCGCGCAGTTCGATCGCTTCGCGCGAACCGGTCGAGGCGCCCGAGGGTACGGCGGCGCGGCCCATCACACCGGATTCGAGCAGCACGTCGCATTCAACGGTAGGATTGCCGCGCGAGTCGATTATTTCGCGGCCGATAATATCAACGATAGCACTCATTTAATTCTCCAATGGTAAGAAAATGGCGGGCCGGTCCGTGTGGAACCGGCCGAGAGACGAACCCGCTGCAAGCCCTGGGATGCCGTGGTCAGGCGGTGAAGCTCGATTCGAGGAAACCGGCCTTCTTGACCACGCGGTCAAGGTCGACCAGGGTCGACAGCAGTTCCTTCATGCGCCCCAGCGGAACCGCGTTCGGTCCGTCGGATAAGGCTTGCGCAGGGTTCGGGTGCGTTTCCATGAACAGGCCGGCGATGCCGGCTGCCACGGCTGCGCGCGCGAGCACGGGAATGTGCTCGCGCTGGCCACCTGATGAGGTGCCCTGTCCGCCCGGCAGCTGTACCGAATGGGTCGCATCGAACACGACCGGGCAGTGCGATTCCCGCATGATCGCCAGCGAGCGCATGTCGGAAACCAGGTTGTTGTAGCCGAAGGAGACGCCGCGCTCGCAGGCCATGAAGTTGTCTTCGTTCAGGCCGGCTGCCTTGGCGGCGGCTCTCGCCTTGTCGATCACGTTCTTCATGTCGCCGGGGGCGAGGAACTGGCCCTTCTTGATGTTGACCGGCAGGCCAGACTGCGCGCAGGCGACGATGAAGTCGGTCTGGCGGCACAGGAAGGCCGGGGTTTGCAGCACATCGACCACGGCCGAGACGGCCGGGATTTCTTCGATGGTGTGGATGTCGGTCAGGACCGGCACGCCGATCTCGCGCTTGACCTCGGCGAGGATTTCCAGGCCCTTTTCCATGCCCAGACCGCGGTAGGAACTGCCCGAGGAACGGTTGGCCTTGTCGAACGAGGACTTGTAAATGAAGGGGATGCCGAGCGCGGCCGTGATCTCTTTCAGGGTGCCGGCGGTGTCGAGCGCCATCTGGCGCGATTCGATCACACAGGTGCCGGCAATGAGGAAGATCGGCTGGTCGAGGCCGACATCGAAACCGCAAAGCTTCATGCTGCGTCTCCTTGCAATGCCAGCTCGGCATTGGCTGCCTTGGACTGGCTGTGGGCGGCCTTGTGCGCCAGCGCGGCCTGGATGAACGAGGTAAACAGCGG
>CAMLHI010000580.1 GCA_946479705.1 uncultured Oxalobacteraceae bacterium | reverse complement strand
GAGGTGCAGCGGCTGGCGGAACGCTCGGCCGAAGCGGCCAAGCAGATCGGCGCGCTGGTGCGCACCATTCAGACCGACACCCATGACGCCGTGGCCGCAATGGAGAAGTCGACCCAGGGTGTGGTCGAGGGAGCCAAGCTGTCGGACGCCGCCGGTGCCGCGCTGAACGACATCTCGCGCGTGTCGAACCGGCTGGCAGAACTGATTCAAGGGATTTCCTTCGCCACCGAACTGCAGGCCACCTCGGCCAACGGCGTGGCGCACAACATCCAGCACATCCTGTCGGTGACCGAAAACACCCAGGACGGCACCCAGCAGACCGCCCAGTCGATCCGCCAGCTGGCGGCGCTGGCGCAGGAACTGAAAAACTCGGTATCGCGATTCCGCGTCGCTGCGTAAAGGCAGCAGAACATTCAAGGCAAGCACACCATGACCCACTCCCCGCACGCTGCGCAATTCGATACCGGCCCGCTGTCCTGGGTGAAGGGCGAGATCCGCGAGGCGCTCGGCAAATCGGCCGACGCGCTGGACGAGGCGCTGACCCTGGGCGCGGACGCGCGCGAGGCCGCGCTCAAGCACGCGCGCACCTGGCTGCACCAGGCCAACGGCGCGCTGCAGATGGTCGATGTGGACGGCGCCGGCCTGATGGCCGAACGCGCCGAACAGGCGCTGGAGCGCTTCAAGGACGGCAGCCTGGAGCTGTCGGCCGAGCGCGTGCAAGTGCTCGCCGACGCCTACCAGGCTGTCATCGAATATCTCGAGGAGCTGCTCTCCGGCGCGAGCCAGCAGCCGGCCCGCCTGTTCCCCTACTATCGCGCGCTGCAGGAACTGCTGGGGGCTGAACGGATTCACCCGGCCGACCTGCTGTTTGCCGACCTGTCCCATCCCGGCCCGCTGAGAAAGCCGGCGGCCGAAGCGGGCCCGCCCGACTACGCCGGCTGCCGCGCGCGTTTCGAGAAGGCCCTGCTGCCGTTCTTGAAAAGCCCCGATGCGGCGGCCCAGCAGGCCAACGCCGCGCCGCTGCAGGAGGCCATCGGCCAGGTCGCCGCGGCCCAGTCCGACCCGCAGGCGCACACCTTCTGGCTGGCCATGCAAAGCTTCGCCGAGCTGGTCGCCGACGGCCAGCTGGCCAGCAACCTGTACGTCAAGCAGCTGTTCGGCGCGATCAACCTGCTGCTGCGCCGCCTCTCGCAGGGGCCGGCCGAGCTGCCCGAGGCGACCCTGCGCGACGCCCTGTTCTTCGTGGCCGCCGCGGCCCAGCCTTCGGCCAACGCGCAGGCGTTGCGGCGCGCCTTCCGCATCGACGGCGTGGTCCCGACCGATTACGACAAGAAGCGCTACGGCCGCATCGACGCCGCCGCGCTGAAGGAAGCGCGCGAAGCGCTGGTCCAGGCGCAGCAGAGCTGGGACCGGCTCGCCAGCGAGATCGACCCGGAACTGGAACTGCAGTTCGGCCAGCAGATCGACACGCTCGGCACCGCCTGCGCCAAGCTGGGCGCGCCCGCGCTGGCCCAGCTGATGAGTGAATTGGCGCGCGCCGCGCGCGACTCCATCATTTCCGGCCGCAGCCCGCAGTTCGCGCTCGAGATGGCCGCCGCCATGCTGTTCGTGGGGCAGGGCCTGGACCGCATCCGCCAGCTGCCGGACGACTTCGACGCGCACGCCGAAACCATCGGCGCGCGCCTGCTGGCGCTGGGCGCCGGCGAAACCCCGCCCGAGGCGCAGGCCTGGCAGGGCGAACTGTCGCGCCAGATCCAGCACGAGCAGACCGTCACCGCGCTGGCGTCGGAAATGAAGAACGGCCTGCGCCAGGTCGAGAAGGTGCTCGACGATTACTACGCCGATGCCTCCAAGCGCGCCAGCCTGGCCCAGATCGACCCGCTGCTGCACCAGCTGCGCGGCGCCATGGCCATCCTCGACCAGAACGACGCCATGCGCGCCGCCCTGCATGTGCAGGACGCGGTACGCGCGCTGGCTTCGGCCAATGGCGATCCGGCGCTGGAAGCGGCCTCGCTGCAAAACATCGCCCAGAATATCGGCGCGCTCGGCTTCTTCGTCGATATGCTGGCGCGGAACAACGAGGCGGCGCGCCAGCGCTTCTCGTTCGACAGCCAGGAGGGCATGCTGCGCGCGGTGCCGTTCGAGAAAGGCGGCGCTGTCGCCGAGGAGCCCGTGGCCGAGGAAGTTCCGGCACCTGAAGCGGCGCCAGCGCCCGCGCCGATGCAAGAGGCCAGCGCACCGATGCCGGCCGCCGATGGTGTCGAAGCCGAGCTGCTCGAGATCTTCATCGGCGAGGCGCAGGAAGTGCTGGAAGTGGTGAACACCGCGTTGCCGGCGGCGCGCCAGACGCCGTCCAATATCGACACCCTGACCGTGCTGCGGCGCTCCTTCCACACCCTCAAGGGCAGCGGGCGCATGGTTGGCCTGGACAATTTTGCCGAAGGCGCGGCGGCGGTCGAAAAGACCATGAACATCTGGCTGGCCGAAGCCCGTCCGGCCAGCGACCATCTGCTGGCGCTGCTCGAGCGCGCCAGCGCCGACATGGGCGCCTGGGTGGCCGAACTGGTCGCCAGCGGCAGCTCGCGGCGCGACAGCGCGGCCCTGGTGGCGGCTGCCGTGCGCGTGATGGAAGGCG
>CAMLHI010000579.1 GCA_946479705.1 uncultured Oxalobacteraceae bacterium | reverse complement strand
AGGCCGTCGGCATCGAGGATCTCGATATTGCCGCGGCTGTAGATGATCAGCCCTTGCTGCTGCAGGGCGCTGGCGGCCTTGGTGACGCCGACCCGGCGCACGCCCAGCGCGTGCGCCAGGAACTCGTGCGTGAGGTGGAATTTATCCGACTGCAGGCGGTCGCGCGTGACCAGCAGCGAGCGCGCCAGGCGCGCTTCGAGCACGTGGAAGCGGCTGCACACGGCGATCTGGATGGCTTGCGCGAGCAGCATGTCGGTGTAGCGATACAGCACCCGCTGCAGCGCCGGATTGCGCGCGAACTCGGTGCGGAAGGCGCCGCTGTCCATGCGGCTGGCGCCGCCGGCGCGCTGCACGATCGCCCGCACCTGGGCACAGTCATGGCCCAGGGCCACGGTCGCGCCCAGCATGCCCTCGCGCCCCACCAGCCCGACCTCGAGCGTCATGCGCCCCTCGGCCACGCCCAGCAGCGAAACCAGGCTGTCATGCGGGAAGTAGATATGGCGGATCGCCTGGCCCGGTTCGCACAGCACCTCGCCCACCTCGACCTGGACCGGTTCGAGCATGCTGGCGACATGCGCCAGGTCGCCCGGCGGCAGGGCCGCCAGCAACTGGTTGCCGCCGGCCGGATCGCGTTCGTGCCGGACCGCGCCGGTCATGGGCCGCTCCCGAATTCTGGCTTGTGCATGGTGCATGGTAGGCGTCTGGTGGATGTCATGAGGTCGCTTAGGGGGGATCGGTTTGCACTGATACATTTGCAAACAATTTTCAATCAGCGTAGCGGCAATAATAGGTAAAGTATGTACGGTGACGCACGGAAGACGCCGCCCCTCACTCGGAGAATGGCCACATCGGCAGGACTCGGACGAGTTCTTCCGGTATCCAACAAGAAAAGGAAAAACACCATGAACACTCCCATGCATGCCCCCCAGCCGCGCAGCGGCCACCATCCCGTGATGATCGCCGCGGCGATCGCCATCGTCCTGTTCTGCCTGGCCGGCACCGCCGCCATCCTGGGCTGGATTCCCTCGTCCATCGGACGCGACAGCAACAACAGGCTGAGCGAGGCCGACAAGGCCACCCTGTCCTCCAAGATGGAGCAGGACAGCCGCATGTCGGCCCCGGCCCTGGCCATGGCGCCCGCCGAGCTGCCGCCCGCCTCGCCGCCACCGGCGCCGCGCCTGCGCGACGCCGATGCGCAAGCGCTGCCGGCCCCCGCCCCCGAACGCGAGCTGCGTCATGCACCGGCGAAAGTGGCCGAGACCAGCCATGAAAAAGCCTGGTGCGGCAGCTGCGGTAATGTGCAGTCGGTCCGCGCCATCAAGACCCGCGCCGAAGGCAGCGGCCTGGGCGCCGGCGCCGGCGCGGTGCTGGGCGGCCTGCTCGGCCACCAGGTCGGCGGCGGCCACGGCAAGCAGCTGGCCACCGCCGCCGGCGCCGTGGGCGGGGCGGTGATCGGCAACCAGGTCGAAGGCAATATGAAGGCCACCACCAGCTACGAAATCCGCGTGCGCCTCGATGACGGCAGCACCCGCACCTTCCATCAGCAGAGCGCGCCGCGCTGGGCCGAGGGGGACCGCGTCAAGATCGTCAACGGCGCGCTGCACTCGGCCTGATCGGCCAAGACGGATGATTTCCTGGGTGCAATTGATGAATACTTGTGTTTCGCACAAAAAAGTGTTGCGTAGTGTACGCCAGCGTACGGAGTGCCCAAACGCATCTCAGCATACTGGCTGCACGACACAGCCGTTGTCGGAACCAGTCATTCATCACAACCACCGAGGACACCATCATGCTCTATACAATTGCCGTCGTACTCATCATCCTGTGGCTGCTGGGCCTGGTCACTTCCTACACTGTGGGTGGCTTCATCCACATCCTGCTGGTTGTGGCCGTCATCATGATTCTGGTCAAACTGATCAGCGGGCGCGGGATCTAGCTACTGCAAGCGTTTTACCCCGGACATCGCTCGATGCCGATCCGTTTCGCGGTCGCGCCCGGCCTCCCGGCCTGGTGTGACGGCGAAACGGATTTTTTTATTTTTATGGAGACACCTATGACGAAGAATCTCATCAAGACCACCATTGGCATGACCGTCCTGGCCCTGGCCAGCGGCTGCGCCGACATGTCCGCCACCCAGCGCGGCACCGCCACCGGTGCAGGCGTGGGCGCGGGCCTGGGCGCCATCCTCGGCGGGACCACCGGCCATGGCGGCGGCGAGCGCGCCGCCAAGGGTGCGGTGATCGGCGGCGCCGCCGGCGCCATCATCGGCAACATCTGGTCCAAGCGCATGGAGCAGCAGAAGCAGGCCATGGAACAGGCCACCCGCGGCACCGGCATCCAGGTCAGCCAGACCTCGGACAACCGCCTCAAGCTCGATGTTCCGGCCGACGTGTCCTTCGACACCAACCGCGCCGACATCAAGGCCAACTTCCGTCCGGTGCTGGAGCGCTTCGCCACCACCCTGCAGGAAAATCCGGCCACCAGCGTGACCATCATCGGCCACACCGACAATACCGGCAGCGATGCCGTCAACCAGCCGCTGTCGGTGGAGCGCGCCGCGCGCACCCGCGACTACCTGTCGATGCGCGGCGTCTCGCCCAACCGCATCACCATCGAAGGCCACGGCGAGCGCGAACCGGT
>CAMLHI010000578.1 GCA_946479705.1 uncultured Oxalobacteraceae bacterium | reverse complement strand
GGCCGCCAGCGCCGCCTCGAAGCCTTGCATGTTCGGCGTCAGGGCCGAGTAGATGGTGCCGGGGCGGCGCGCGATGGCGGCCATCACCGCCGCGCTGGTGGCCATCTGCGGCACCCACTTGGGCGACACGAAGGCGGCCGCTTCGATGTTCTGGAAACCGGCGGCGGACAGGCGGTCGACCAGCGCCGTCTTGACCTCGGCCGGAACCGACTGCTGTTCATTCTGCAGCCCGTCGCGCGGGCCGACTTCGACGATCTTGACCTTGGCTGGCAGGTTCATGGGATTCTCCGATGGTTCGATGTTCAATAGCCGCGCACGCGGTCGACCACGTCCTCGACCGGCTCGCCGCGTTCGAGCGCGCCGATCTTGCCGACGATCTGGGCGATACTTTCGTCGCGCATGGTGAGGGCACTGATATGCGGCGTGATGGTGATGCGCGGCTCGTCCCAGAACGGATGGGGACCGGGCAGCGGCTCGTTGCGAAATACGTCCAGCGTGGCGCCGGCGATATGGCCGGAGCGGATCAGGATCATCAGGTCCGGCTCCGAGATATGGGTGCCGCGCGCCACGTTGATCAGGTAAGCGCCGCGCGGCAGCTTGGACAGGCGCGCGCGGTCGAGCAGGTTGGCGGTGTCCGGCGTGAGCGGCAGCATGCACACCAGCACCTGGCAGCCGCCCAGGAAGTCGTGCAGCTGGCCGCTGCCGTGGAAGCTGTGCACGCCGTCGATGTCCTTCGGCGTGCGGCTCCAGCAGCGCAGCGGAAAGCCCAGATGCGCCAGCCCGGCCAGCACCGCGCGTCCCAGCTTGCCGGCGCCCATCACGCCGATAGTGAACTCGTTCTTTGGCACCAGCGGCAGCGGTGTCCATACGCCGCGACGGGCCTGCTTGTCGTAGTCATCGAAACGGCGGTAGTAGCGCAGCACCGCGTGGGTGACGTACTCCACCATCTGGATGCCCATGCCGGCATCGCCCACACGCACGATGGGCGTGGCGGGCAGCGCGTCGCCATGCTTGAGCAGCGCGTCGGCGCCGGCGCCCATCAGAAAAATCGCCTTGACCTCGGCCAGCACCCGCATCAGCGCCAAGGTGGGCGACCACACCACCGCATAGTCGCACGGCGCGAGCGATTCGCCATCCCGGTACGCAAGCACTTCGGCGTGCGGCATGGCCGCCTGGAGGTCGCTCACCCAGAGGCCGATCCCCTCGTCAGGGCGATACACGAGAATACGCATTGCTGGTCTCCTACTGCGTTTTTATTGTTCATTTTTTTGTCAGGCCGCTTCGAACGCGAGCAGTGGCGCTCCGTCGGCTACCTGGTCCCCCACCTGATACAGCACTTCCTCGACCTGTCCGTCGGACGGCGCCGAGATAGTATGTTCCATCTTCATCGCCTCCATGATGACGAGCGGATCGCCCTTCTTCACCTGCTGGCCCTTGGCCGCCAGCACCGCCACCACCTTGCCCGGCATCGGCGCGCTCAAGGTGCCGCCCGCATGGTCCTGTTCGCCGGCGTGCGCCATGGGGTCCTGCCAGGCCAGCGGATAATGGCACCCGCCGGTAAACACATGGAACACATCGCCGTCGCGGGCCACGCTGCCGCGGATGGCCGCGCCGTCCAGCGTGACCGACAGGCGGTTACCGTCGCGTTCGACCAGCCGGACTTCGGCCTCGGTCGCCCCGGAATGCAGGGTCCAGCCATGCGCATGGTAGCGCAGCGCGAGCCGGTATGGCTGTTCGCTTGCCTGGTCGGCCAGCACGATCTGGCGGCTCCATGCGCCATGCATGCGCCAGCCGCCGGCGTCAAGCCACGGGTCGGCCGAATCCTGCCGCTCGCTCTCGGCCAGGGCCACAACAGCCAGCGCCAGCGCACCGGCCGGCGCCGGCTCGAAGGGCGGAAACAGGGTGGCGTGATGGCGTTCGATCAGGCCGGTATCGAGATCGGCGCTGGCGAACGGCGCGCTCGCGATCAGGCGCTTGAGGAAGGCGATGTTGGTCGACAGGCCGGCCACCTGAAACTCGCCCAGCGCCTGCGCCATGCGCGCCAGCGCCTGGGCGCGGTCCTCGCCCCATACGATCAGCTTGGCGATCATGGGATCGTAGTACGGCGAGATGGCGTCGCCCGCGCGCACGCCCGAGTCGATGCGCACCTCACCCAGTTCGAAGGCAACCGCTGCCGGCGTGGCCATGTGGCGCACGGTGCCGATCGAGGGCAGGAAGCCCTTCTCGGGATTCTCGGCATACACGCGCGCTTCGATGGCGTGGCCGCGCAGCGGCAGCTGGTCCTGGGTCTGCGGCAGCGGCTGGCCGGCGGCCACGCGCAGCTGCCACTCGACCAGATCGAGCCCCGTGATCATCTCGGTGACCGGGTGCTCCACCTGCAGGCGGGTGTTCATCTCCATGAAGTAGAAGGAGCCGTCCTGGTTGGCGATGAATTCGACCGTGCCGGCGCCCACGTAGCCGACTGCGCGCGCGGCTGCCACGGCGGCATGGCCCATGGCGGCGCGGCGCTCCGGCGTCATGCCCGGCGCAGGCGCTTCTTCCAGCACCTTCTGGTGGCGGCGCTGTACCGAGCAGTCGCGCTCGTGCAGGTAGATGCAGTTGCCGTGGGTGTCGGCAAAGACCTGGATTTCGATGTGGCGCGGGCGGG
>CAMLHI010000577.1 GCA_946479705.1 uncultured Oxalobacteraceae bacterium | reverse complement strand
TGCGCTTGCCGTCTTCCCAGCGCGTGGCCATGGGCTTTTCCGTGATGACGTGGCGTCCGGCCGCGGCGATGGCGACAGCGTGTTCCGGATGCAGGCCGGACGGCGTGGCCACGATGACGGCATCGGCATTGCTGCGTTCGAGCATGGCGGGCAGGGAGTGGAATGGACGCGCTCCGGTCTGGCTGGCGGCCTGACGGACCGCGACCGGATCGATGTCGCATACATCGACCAGCTCGCAGCGCTCGGCCTGCGCGGCGATGGCCTTGATATGGTTGGCGGCGATGCGTCCGCAGCCGACCAGGGCAAAGCGGATGCGGCGGTCGTGGATGGTGGAATAGGTGCGCATGGCGGAACCTCGCTTAGGCCTTGATGACGTTGGGAAGGCGGTCCAGGAAAACCCCGCGGGTGTCGACGATCAGGCGGGCGTTCTGCTGAATCAGCGGATAGTCGAAGGCGGCATGGCTGGTGGCCAGCAGCAGCACGTCGTAGGACGCGATGCTGGCGGGCGACAGCGTCACGCTGGCCAGCTCGAAATGGTGTTCGCGCATGGGCGGAAAGACCGGCACGTGGGGATCGGAATAGTCCACGATGGCCCCTTTGTCGCGCAGGATTTCCATCAGTTCGACAGAGGGCGATTCACGCATGTCCTCGACATCGTTCTTGTAGGCGATGCCCAGCACCAGCACGCGGCTGCCCTTGACCGAACGGGCGCGCTCGTTGAGTGCGTCGGTCAGCTTGCCGATGACCCAGTGCGGCATGTCGCTGTTGATCTCGCCGGCCAGTTCGATGAAGCGGGTGTGCAGGCCGAACTGGCGCGCTTTCCAGGTCAGGTAGAAGGGATCGATCGGGATGCAGTGCCCGCCCAGGCCCGGGCCGGGGTAGTAGGGCGTGAAGCCGAACGGCTTGGTGGCGGCCGCGCGGATGACTTCATGGATGTCGATCCGCATGCGGTCGGCGATGATTTTCATTTCATTGACCAGGCCGATATTGACCGCGCGGTGGATGTTTTCCAGCAGCTTGGTCAGTTCGGCCGCGCGCGTGGAGCCGACTGGCACTACCCGGTCGATGGCGGCGCGGTACAGGGCGATGCCGGCCTGCAGGCAAGCCGGCGTGTCGCCGCCGCACACCTTGGGAATGGTGCGGGTGTCGAACTGGCGGTTGCCGGGATCTTCGCGTTCGGGGGAGAACACCAGGAACACGTCCTGGCCCACGGTCAGCCCGCGCGACTGCAGGCGCGGGCGCAGTTCTTCGTCGGTGGTGCCGGGATAGGTGGTGCTCTCGAGCGACACGATCTGGCCGGCGCGCAGCCATGGCAGCAGCGCATCGGCGGTGGCCAGCACGAAGCTCAGGTCCGGCTCGCGGTAGGCGTTCAGCGGCGTGGGCACGCAAATGATCAGGGCATCGGCTTCGCCCGCGCGGCTGAAGTCACTGGTCGCTTCGAAGCCGCGCGCACGCGCCGCCGCGATGGCGTTGGCCGGAATGTGTTCGATGTAGCTGCCGCCGCCGTTCAGGCGCGCCACCTTGGCCGCGTCGATATCGATGCCCAGGACCTGGAATCCGGCATCGGCATAGCGCAGGCTGAGCGGCAGGCCGACATAGCCGAGGCCAATGATGCCGATGACCGCCTGGCGCGCGTCGAGACGCGCAATCAGACGCGTTAAATGGCTGCTGGACTGGAGGTCGCGCATAATAACTCCGCAATCAATATAAATCGGGATGGAATAATGGGGGGTAATTTAATGCGTTAAATTCGATAAGGAATATTTTTCTTCAGCGGTAGCGGCTGGGGCTTTTGTGGCAGGCTCACCGCGGGCGGCAAATGATATTGCGGGGTATATTCGCCGACGATGGCTTTGACCATCGATTCGATCATGCCGCGGTCATTGGTGTCGCAGGCCGTCATCAGAAACGTAATATAGGTATCGAGAATGCCGGGGTGCAGTGCATTTTCTTTCATGCGCATAATGCGCGGGTGCGCGCTGGGAGAAACTTTTCCCTCGGTGAGTAATTCTTCGTTGAGTTTTTCGCCCGGAAATAGGCCGACATATTTGATTTCAATATCGCCCTCGGGGTGCTGGGGCGTTTTCTCGGTCAGGCCGGACATGACGATCATGCTGCGGGCCAGGTCGACGATACGGATCGGTTCGCCCATGTCGAGCACGAATACTTCGCCGCCCTTGGCCATGGCCCCGGCCTGGATGACCAGCTGGGCCGCTTCCGGGATCAGCATGAAGTAGCGCGCCACCTCGGGATGGGTAATGGTGAGCGGGCCGCCATGGGCGATCTGGCGCTGGAACAGGGGAATGACCGAGCCCGACGAACCCAGCACGTTGCCGAAACGCACCATGCAAAAGGTGGTGGCGCTGGGCGTGGCGGCCGCGGCCTGGAATATCAGCTCGGCGATGCGCTTGCTGGCGCCCATGATATTGGTCGGCCGGACCGCCTTGTCGCTGGAAATGAGCACGCAGGTCTGCGCCTTGAAGCGCGCGGCCGCGGCGGCAATGACTTGCGATCCGAGCACGTTGTTGCGCAATCCCTCGACGATATTGCTTTCCACTAACGGTACATGCTTGTAGGCGGCCGCATGGTAGATCGTGTCGATCTGCTGGTCCTGCAGGATGCGCTCGACCAGCGGCACGCTGCAGACCG
>CAMLHI010000576.1 GCA_946479705.1 uncultured Oxalobacteraceae bacterium | reverse complement strand
TGCTGCATGATCAGCGATTCGTGGCCCATCAGGCCGAACGACGGCGTGTAGGCGTTGCGCAGGTCGGCTCCATAGCCCGGCAGGTTGAGCAGCTTGCCCTTGTTGAAGCGCCCTTCCGGATCGATGCGCAGCTTGTAGTCGCGGAATTCGCTCAGCTCGTCGTCGGTGAGGAACTCGAGCTTGGTGATACCGATGCCGTGCTCGCCCGAAATGACGCCGTCCAGCGAACGGGCCAGCTTCATGATGCGGGCCACCGCTTCGTGGGCGTCCTGCAGCATTTCGTAGTCGTCCGAATTAACCGGCAGGTTGGTGTGCACATTGCCGTCGCCGGCGTGCATGTGCAGCGCCACGAACACGCGCGAGCGCAGCACGCGCTGGTGGATGGCGCTGCATTCGTCGAGGATCAGCTTGAAGGCGGCGCCGCTGAAGATCTGGCGCAGCTGGGCGCGGATTTCCTGCTTCCACGACACCCGCACGGTGCGGTCCTGGATCACGTCGAACACGGTGGCGCCGGGCTGCTCGGCCACGCGGGCGTCGAAAGCGGCGCTCAAGCCCAGCTCGCGCAGGGTCTGGGCGGCTTCGGCCAGCGGCTGGTCCAGATTGGCCAGCAGATAGGTCCAGCGCGCCTCTACCTGTTCCAGCAGCTGCGCGGCCTGCTGCACGCGGTCGCCCAGCATTTCGGCGTCGCCGATGCCCTGCTCGGCATTGTCGTCGCTCTTGGTGATCGGCAGATGGCCGCTGGCGATGAAGCCGCGCAGCTGGGTCATCAGCTTGAGCTTGTTGCGGATCGACAGTTCGACGTTGATGCGCTCGATGCCGTCGGTGTACTCGCCCATGCGGTTCAGCGGGATCACCACGTCTTCGTTGATCTTGAAGGCATTGGTGTGCTTGGCGATGGCGGCGGTCTTGGCGCGGTCGAGCCAGAATTTCTTGCGCGCTTCGGCGCTGACCGCCACGAAGCCTTCGCCCACGCGGGTATTGGCAATGCGTACCACTTCCGAGGCGGCGATGGCCACCGCGTTTTCGTCGTCGCCGACGATGTCGCCGAACAGCGCCATCTTGGGCAGCACGCCGCGTTTCGATTTGGTGGCGTAGCCGACCGCGCGCAGGTAGCGCTCGTCCAGGTGCTCCAGGCCAGCCAGGCGCACGGTGGCGAACTGCTCGCCCTTCGACGGCAGCTTGTCGAGGTAATCCTTGATTTCGACGATCGATGGAATCGCGTCGCGCGCCTGGCCGAAGAATTCCAGCGCCACGGTGCGGGCATGCTTGGGCATCTTGTGCAGGATCCAGCGCGCCGAGGTGATCAGGCCGTCGGTGCCTTCCTTCTGGATGCCCGGCAGGCCGGCCAGGAATTTGTCGGTAACGTCCTTGCCCAGGCCTTCCTTGCGGAAGCGCCGGCCCGGGATGTCCAGCATTTCGGTCTTGAACGGTTCACCCTTGGCTTCGCCCTTGGCGTTCGGATGGGTCCATTCGAGCTTGAACCTGGCCATCGGGGCGTCGTGGATCTTGCCCAGGTTGTGCTCGATACGGGTCACTTCCAGCCAGTCGCCGTTGGGGTCGACCATTTTCCATGAGGCGAGGTTGTCCAGCGCGGTGCCCCACAGCACGGCTTTCTTGCCGCCCGCATTCATGGCGACGTTGCCGCCGATGCAGGAAGCGTGGGCCGAGGTCGGATCGACCGCGAACACGAACCCGGCCGCGTCGGCCGCGTCCGAGACCAGCTTGGTGACCACGCCGGCGCCCGAGTAGATGGTCGCGTAGTCGCGGTCCACGCCAGGCAGGCGGGTCATTTCGACCTTGCCCAGGTCGATCAGTTTTTCGGTGTTGATGACGGCCGACAGGGGCGTGAGCGGAATGGCGCCGCCGGTGTAGCCGGTGCCGCCGCCGCGCGGAATGATGGTCAGGCCCAGCTCGATGCAGCCCTTGACCAGGCCGGCCATCTCGTCTTCGGTATCGGGGGTGATCACCACGAAGGGGTATTCGACGCGCCAGTCGGTGGCGTCGGTCACGTGCGAGACGCGCTTCATGCCGTCGAACTGGATGTTGTGCTTGTCGGTGTAGCGGCCCAGCACCTTCATGGCGCGCTTGCGCAGGTCGTAGGTAGCGCGGAATTCGTTGCCGAATTCTTCCACCGCGCGCTGGGCGGCCTTGACCAGCTTTTCCACCGCGGCGCTGCGCGCGCGCGCGACTTCGCCGTCTTCGCCTTCCTGCTTGTCCACGGTGAGGCGGCGCTTGTCCACCTCGGCCAGACGGTGATGCAGGGCGTCGATCAGTTCCTGGCGGCGCTTGGGATTGTCCAGCAGGTCGTCTTGCAGGTAGGGATTGCGCCGCACTACCCAGATATCGCCCAGCACTTCATACAGCATGCGGGCCGAACGGCCGGTCTGGCGCGCGCCGCGCAATTCGTCCAGCAATTCCCAGGACGACTCACCCAGCAGCCGGATCACGATTTCGCGGTCCGAGAACGAGGTGTAGTTGTACGGAATTTCGCGCAGGCGCGTATTCGCGTGTCCGTTGGGCGTTTCCGCCAGTAATGCCTGGATTTGTGCGGGAGCGTTCATGTAGTGATGTGCTTGTTTACTGACCCTGGGAGGGTCCATTCTACCGTATCGCCATGCACCACGCTGGAACAGCCCTGCTTTCCCAAAGG
>CAMLHI010000575.1 GCA_946479705.1 uncultured Oxalobacteraceae bacterium | reverse complement strand
TGTCGATGTCCTTGGCCAGTTCGCGCGCCTGTTCGAGCATCTCGCGCGGCGAATCTGCCGGCGGCGGTGGCGGCGAAGCCTCGGCCGCGTCGCCGCGTTCGGCCGACTTTTCCAGCAGCTGCTTGATGGTCTGCAGATCCTGCACGCGCTTGGCCATGCTGGCCTGGCTGGTGGCGCGCAGGCTGGAACTGACCTCCGCTTCCTGCTGGCGCAGCTCGAACCGATAGCTGCCGAAGTAGTACAGCAGCGCCAGCAGCACGGCATGCGCGGCCAGCGAGAACGCCAGATAGGGACGGCGGCCGATGGCGCCGGCAATCGCTTCCAGCAGCATCGGCATGGGATAGCGCGGCCGCTCCAGGTTCATTGGCGCGTGTGCATCGAGATCTGGGTAAAGCCTTCGAACTGGCACAGGTCGAGCACGTGCACGATGTCCTGGTAGCGCGCCATTTCATCGCCATCGATGCGGATCGGCCGGCCGGCGCCGAGTGCAGCCTCCTTTTTGAGGCGCTCGTGCAGGCCCTGCACCGAGATGCTGTCGCCATCGATATACAGCTTGCCGCGCTTGTCGACCCCGATGGTCAGCGGCGGCGCGCCGGCGCCTACCCGGTCCAGGCTGGTCTGCGCGGTCGGCAGGTTGACCGGCAATTCCTTCTGCGGCTTCTCGCCCACCGGCTGCTTGAAGGAGGTGGCGACCATGAAGAACATCAGCAGAAAAAAGATGCAGTCGATCAGGGCGATCAGGCCGATTTCGGGCTGCTCGTCCTCGCCCAGGTTAATGCGCATGCTGGACCACCTGCAGTGCTGGAGACTCGGGCTGGGGCAGGAACCATGCCGTGATCAGGGCGTTGATCTGCTTTTCCAGCGCCAGGCCGAGGGTGGCGAGGCGGTGCTTGAAGAAGTGGTGCATGCCCAGCGCCGGCAGGGCTACCGTGAGGCCGGCCGCGGTGTTGACCAGGGCCTTGGAAATGCCGCCGGCCAGCAGGGCCGGATTGCCCATGCCTTCGGCGAAAGCGATCACATGGAAGGCATCGATCATGCCGAGCACGGTGCCGAGCAGGCCGACGATGGGCGCCACCGTGGCCACGATGGCCAGCGCATAAGCCTTTTGCTGGTGCTGGCGCAGCTCGATCGAGGCCACATCGCCGGCCGCGCTGTTGATGATGGCGTAAGGCTGGTGGCGCTGCTCGACCATGCAGGCGATCACGCGCGCCAGGGCGCTGTTGTCCTCGGCCAGGATGTGCTCGATCTCGGCGTAGCGGTGCGCCGCCCACAGGGGCTTGACGCGTTCCACCAGCGCGGCCGGCACCACCGCACGTTCGCGCAGATGAAGAAAGCGTTCGATCGTCACAGCCAAAAACAGGATCGACAGGCCCAGCGTGACGAACACCGCAGCCCCGCCTTCGGCCACCTGCTCGACCAGGTTGATCTCGGCGCCGAACGCGGCGAAGGGAAGGCTGCACAACGCCAGTGCGGCGCCAAAACGTTTCATCATCATATTACCCATCATAAATGTTGCAACGATGCTAAAGGGACCGCACAGCCCTGTCAATTCTAATCGCGTCTGCATGTCCGGAAACGGACAGCGGCCCGATCCTGTGGGACCGGGCCGCCGTGGCCGTGCTGTAGCAGGCGCTTACTTCAGGTTCATCGGCAGCAGCACGTCGACCAGTTTGCCGTCGCCCAGCTGGCCTTCCACATCGCGGCCCCAGATCCACAGGGTACCGTCGGCCTGCAGGGCCATGCTGTGGCCATCGCCGGCGGCGACGCCGGTCCAGCTGGTGGCCTTGCCAAGCTTGGCCGGTTGCGATGCGTCGTAGATATCGCCGGTGCCGAGCTGGCCGTTGGCATTCAGGCCCCAGGCCCAAAGGGTGCCGTCGGTGCGGATGGCGAGCGAATGCGCGCTACCGGCCGCAATGGCGCTCCAGTTGGTGTCGGTGCCGACCTGCGCCGGCGCGTTGACGTCGTCCGCCGCGTCGCTGGCCACCTGACCCGACGCGTTCGCGCCCCAGGCGAACAGGGCGCCGTCGGCCCGGATAGCCATGCTGTGCGCGCCACCGGCAGCGATGGCGACCCACGAGGTATTCACTGTAGCGAAGAGGTGCACCGGTGCGGTGGCATCGACCAGGGTGCCGTTGCCGACCTGGCCGTTGGCATTGCCGCCCCAGGCATACAGACCGTCGCTGCGCCGCGCGACGCTGTGGGTGTCGCCCGCCGCGACGTCCTTCCAGCCTGTGAGGGTGCCGATCTTGGTTGGCACGAGGCGGTCGGTAATGGTGCCGTCGCCCAGCTGGCCATTGAAGTTGCGGCCCCATGCCCACAGGGTGCCGTCGGCCTTGATGCCCAGCGTGTGCGCCTTGCCGGCCGATACCGCGACCCAGTTGTTGGTGGTGCCGATCTTGACCGGCACGGCGCGGTCGGTGGTGGAGCCGTCGCCCAGTTGGCCGTTCAGGTTCAGTCCCCAGGCCCACAGGCTGCCGTCGGCGCGCAGCGCCACGGTATGGAATTCTCCGGCCGACACCACCGTCCAGTTGACGGCACTGCCCACCACCGTCGGCAAGGGTTTATCCGCGGTGGTGCCGTCGCCCACCTGGCCGGAACGGTTCAGGCCCCAGGCCAGGATGGTACCGTCGGCCTTGCGCGCCACCGTGTGCGA
>CAMLHI010000574.1 GCA_946479705.1 uncultured Oxalobacteraceae bacterium | reverse complement strand
CCGGTCTGGTCGAGCGTGAAGTGCTTGCTGGCGCCGACCACCGTCATGTCGCCCGAGCCGACCAGGGTCACATTGACGTTGTCGCTGCTGCCGCCGTTCAGTTCCATGTCGCCGCTGCCGTGCAGGCTGGCCAGGACGTCCTGGTAGCGCCCATTGAATTTCAGCTTGCCCGATCCGCTCAGGTGCACTTCGATGCGCTCGCCGGAAAAGCCGTTGACGGTGCTGTCGCCGCTGCCGCGCACCGACAGCTGGTCCAGGCGCGGCAGCACCAGCGTGACCTGGATCGGATGGCGCGGGTTGAGCAGCATGCCCTTGGTGCCGATGTGCAGGGTGGTGCCGTCGCCGCTGGTGTCGATATTGCCGAGCAGGCGCTGTTCGCCACGCACCACCAGCGAGGCCACCGCGCCCTGGCGCAGGTTCAGGTCGACCGGCCCGTTCAGGTCGATATTGAGCACGTCCGCGCTGACCGCGCGGGTTTCGGTGGCCACCTTGCGGCCTTCGAGGCTGGCGGGGGCGGCCGCCCCTTGGGACCGCAGCATGCTGTACGACAGGCCGGTCAGCAGGACGGCCAGCAGCAGCAGGGCCAGGGCAACGCGGAGCAGGGAGCGCATGGTCTCAGCCTCCCCGCAGCAAGGACAGGTTCATGTGGACGTAGCGGCGGATGCCGATCAGCGTGTAGCGGGTGATCACGATCGACAGCAGCGACAGCGCGATGCCGCCCAAAATCAGGCCGATGCCGAAGAAGGTCTGGGTGGTGCGCGATTCGGTGTCGACGTCGGTTTCGATGCGGATGCCGCGCCGCGCCGAGGGGGCCGCGTCCGGCCCGAGCGCTTCCTGGCGCACGTGGATGCCGGTTTCGTTGATGCTGATGCGGGTCTGCAGTTCGGACGCTTCGCCGTCGGCGTCGGTGACGATCTGCTGGAACGGGCCTTGCAGCAGCAGTTCGTTGGCGCCCGCCAGACCGCTGGCGGTGATCGCGATGCCGCCGATGTAGAAGCTCATGGCAATGGCGAACAGGCTGGCCAGCAGGGCGCCGTAGACCAGCGCCGGCACCACCATGAACAGGTTGAAGATCGCCAGGCCGGCCGCCGAGAGGGCCGTGCGCGCCGCGCTGAAGGGCTTGCGGCCGGGCTGGAACGCTTGCAGGTGCGCGTTGGCGCGCAGGCTGATGGCAATCTGCTTCGGATCGCCGAGTTCTTCCGAGACCGCCGTTTCAGGCCGGCCCAGCGCCGCCGCGTCCACGAAGCACTGCTCGTAGTAAGCCAGGGTCTTGGCCTGCAGCTCGGGCGGCAGGCCGGCCATGGCACGCTTCAAGGCGTCCAGGTATTCGAGTTTGCCCATCTTCGCTTCACTCCGATAAAGCCGGTCCGCGCTCACCAATGGTGCAGCGGCACGGCGGCCAGGGCGGGGCCGCCGATCAGGTCCGGTTTGACGATGGCGGCGGTGGTGGCGGCAACGAATGCCAGCAGGGCCACCGTACGCAGTCCCAGGTTAATCATGTTCATGGCGCTGTTCCGTCCACACGCGAAGTTTCGATGCTGTCACTGTACGCAGGCCGGGGCGCGCGCTCCACCGCAAAGCGACAGGCTGCATGAAAGACGGGTCAGGCGGCCATATAGACCGATAGTCGTTCGGTATTTATTCCTTGTCCAGCAGGGCGGCCGCCGCAAGGCCGCTGCGCACGGCCGCTTCCAGTGTGGCCGGATAGTCGCTGGCGGTGTAGTCGCCGGCCAGTACCAGGCCGCGCTGGCCGCTGGCGTTGGGCGGGCGCGGCAAGTCAGGCGTGCAGGCGAAGGTGGCGCGCTTTTCGGTAATGACCTGGCTCGACCGCGGTGCCGGCAATTTCAGCTGGCGCGCCAGTTGCGCGGCCACGGCCTGCGCCAGCGCGTCCTGGCCGAGTGCGGCGGCGTCGCCCGAGGCGCTGATCACCACTGCCATCAGGCCGGCCTGGGCGGTGTCGAGCTGGCCCCGGTCGAACACGAACTGGCCCCAGTGGCCCTGGGCCGGATCGTCCACCAGGGCGAAAAAAGCGCGTTCCAGGCGCGTGCCCGCCGCGTATTGCAGGTAGCAGGTGGTGATGGCTTCGTACTCGAAGGCGGCCAATTGAGGCAGGTGCAGCAGGGCGGCGGCCACCGGCGGTGGCGTGGCCACCACCACCGCGTCGGCGTACACGGTCCAGTTGCCGCCGACGGCGCTGCCGCTGGCATCGATGCGCCAGCCGTCGCCGTGGCGGGAGATGGCATCGACCTTGGCGCCGGTGCGCACGCTGGCCCCGGCCTGCTCCAGGCGGCGCGCGGCGGCCAGCGGGAACAGGGCCGACAGGTCGTGGCGGGGAATCAGCATGTCGGACGCGGTGCGGCGCGCGCCCAGGCTGTCGCGCAGCACCGCCAGGAAGACCTTGGCCGAGGCGCGCTCGGGCGCGGTGTTCAGGGCCGCCAGGCACAGAGGGCGCCACATCAGCTGGGTCAGGCGCGCGGTCTGGTCGAAGCGCTCCAGCAGTTCGCTGACGCTGCAGTCGGTGTGCAGGGTCCAGTCCATCCAGCGCGCGCTGGTGGAAAAGCGCGCCAGCGCCATCTTGTCGGCGCCGGACAGACCGCGCGCGCGCAGCAGCGCCACGCCCATGTGCAGCGGCGCGGGCAGGCGCGGGGCGACGAA
>CAMLHI010000573.1 GCA_946479705.1 uncultured Oxalobacteraceae bacterium | reverse complement strand
CCGCCGGTGACCGCCGCCGTGGTGGTCGAACGCCAGATCAACGAGACCCAGGAGTTTTCCGGCCGCCTGGAAGCGGTCGACCGGGTCGACATCCGTTCGCGCGTGAACGGCTTCATCACCGACGTGCGCTTCAAGCCGGGCAGCCTGGTCAAGAAAGGCGATGTGCTGTTCGTGATCGACACCCGGCCGTTCGCCGCTGAAGCCGCGCGCGCCGAAGCGGCCGCCGTCTCGGCCCAGGCCAAGGCCAACCTGGCCAAGCTGGAACTGGCGCGCGCCGAACGCCTGCTGGCCGACAAAGCCATCGCCCAGCGCGAGTTCGACGAGAAGGCCTCCAGCGTCAAGCAGCTCGACGCCGACGCCGGCGCCGCCCGCGCCACCCTCGAAGCGGCGCGCCTGAACCTGGCCTACACCCGCGTGGTCGCGCCGATCGGCGGACGGGTCTCGAAAGCCGAAGTCACCACCGGCAACCTGATCGACGGCAGCACCATCCTCACCTCGGTGGTGTCGAACAACCCGATCTACGCCAGCTTCGACGGCGACGAAGACACCTACCTGCGGGTGGGCCGCATCGCCCAGAAGGGCGGGGCGGTGCCGGTCAAGATCGGCCTGGCCAACGAAGCGGGCTTCCCACACGAAGGCAAGCTCGAATTCGTCGACAACCGGCTCGACGCCGCCACCGGCAGCGTGCGCATGCGCGCCACCTTCGACAATGCCGACAACGCCCTCGTGCCCGGCCTGTTCGCGCGCGTGCAGCTGGGCGGCACCAGCGCCACCCAGAGCAAGGCCATCCTGATCAGCGACCGGGCCGTCGGCACCGACCAGAACCGCAAGTTCGTCTACATCGTCAAGCCCGACAACACCGCCGAATACCGCGCCGTCACGCTGGGGCCGACCGTGGACGGCTTGCGCGTGGTCCGCGACGGCATCAAGCCCGGAGAAAAAATCGTCGTCAACGGCCTGCAGCGCGTGCGCCCCGGCGCCCCGATTACGGCGCAAGTGGTGGCGATGGAAGGCAATGGCAAAACCGAGCTCAAACTGGCCGATGCCGGTACGGGTACGAAAGGGAAGTAAACAATGAATATCTCCAAAGTCTTCATCGACCGGCCGATTTTCGCGGCCGTGCTGTCGATCCTGGTGTTCGTGGCCGGCCTGCTGGCGCTGTTCAAGCTGCCGGTGTCCGAATACCCCGACGTGGTGCCGCCCTCCGTGGTGGTACGCGCCATGTACCCTGGCGCCAATCCCAAAGTCATCGCTGAAACCGTTGCCGCGCCCATCGAGGAACAGATCAACGGGGTCGAGAACATGCTTTACATGTCCTCGCAAAACAGCAGCGACGGCGCGATGGCCCTGACCGTGACCTTCAAGGTCGGCACCAACATCGAGCAGGCCGAGTCGCAGGTGCAGAACCGCATCCAGCGCGCGCTGCCGCGCCTGCCCGAGGAAGTGCGCCAGATCGGCGTCACGGCCGTGAAAAGCTCGCCCAACCTGACCATGGTGGTGCACCTGCTCAGCCCCACCGGCCGCTACGACGACGTCTACCTGCGCAACTACGCGGTCCTGAACATCAAGGACGAACTGGCGCGCATTCCCGGCATGGGCGAAGTGCAGCTGTTCGGCGCGGGCGACTACGCCATGCGCATCTGGCTCGACCCGCAGAAAGTGGCCGCGCGCGGCATGACCGCCGGCGACGTGGTTGGCGCGATCCGCGAACAGAACGTCCAGGTGGCCGCCGGCGTGGTGGGCGCCTCGCCCAGCAAGGGTTCGGAATTCCAGCTCACCGTCAACACCCAGGGGCGCCTGACCAGCATCGAGGAATTCGGCGACATCATCGTGCGCACCGGCGCCGACGGCGCCATCACCCATCTGCGCGACGTGGCGCGGATGGAACTGGGCTCGAACTCGTATTCGCTGCGCTCGCTGCTCAACAACAAGTCGGCCGCCGCCATCGCGATCTTCGAAGCGCCCGGCTCGAACGCCCTGCAGCTGTCGACCGACGTGCGCGCCAAGATGGCTGAACTGAAGAAGAACTTCCCCGAAGGCGTCGACTTCAACGTAGTCTACGACCCGACCCAGTTCGTGCGCGAATCGATCGATGCCGTGATCCACACCCTGCTCGAAGCGGTGGCCCTGGTGGTGCTGGTGGTGATCGTGTTCCTGCAGACCTGGCGCGCCTCCATCATTCCGCTGCTGGCCGTGCCGGTCTCGATCATCGGCACCTTCGCCGTCATGCTCGGTTTCGGCTTCTCGATCAACACCCTGTCGCTGTTCGGGCTCGTGCTGGCCATCGGCATCGTGGTCGACGACGCCATCGTGGTGGTGGAAAACGTCGAGCGCAACATCGCCGCCGGCCTGTCGCCACGCGACGCCACCATCCAGGCCATGAAGGAAGTGTCCGGTCCGATCATCGCCATCGCCCTCGTGCTGTGCGCCGTGTTCGTGCCGATCGCCTTCGTGTCCGGCCTGTCGGGGCAGTTCTACCGCCAGTTCGCGCTGACCATCGCCATCTCCACCGTCATCTCGGCGTTCTCCTCGCTGACGCTGTCGCCGGCGCTGGCGGCCACGCTGCTGAAACCCCACGACGCACCGAAAGACGCGCTCACCCGCGCCATGGACAAGCTGTTCGGCCGCTTCTTCGCCTGGTTCAACCGCTTCTTCG
>CAMLHI010000572.1 GCA_946479705.1 uncultured Oxalobacteraceae bacterium | reverse complement strand
TAAAACCGCCGCGCCGTCAGGCTGCGCAGATGCGCCAGCTTGTCGGTATAGCGCTGGGTGTTGGCCACGGTCGTGCTGGTCTCGCGCGCCTGCGTCAGTTCTTCTCGCGCGGCGCTGACCTCGCCCAGCTGCAGCTGCGCCATCGCCAGCCAGAAATGGAATTCATGGGAATACGGCGAGCGCCGCACTTCCTTGGCGAAGTACATTTTCGCCTCATCCCAGCGCGCGGCCAGCATGGCTTTCTGGCCCAGCGTGAAATAGTAGAACGGCGGACGCGGATCGATCCTGGCCAGGCGCGCCGTGAGCGCCTGCGCTTCGGCCTGCTTGCCCTGTCCCTGCAGCACCGGCACCAGATTGTGCAGCACGTTCAGGTTTTCCGGTTCGCGCACCAGGCCGGCCCTGAACACCTGTTCGGCGCGCGCCAGGTCGCCATGGCGCTGGTAAATCACCCCCAGGGTGTTGTACAGGTTCAGGTGCCCGGGATTGCGCTGCAGGGCATTGCGCGCCCACCAGTAGGCATCGCCGGTCTTGCCCTCGGCCAGCAGTTCGGCGGCGCGGTTGTTCATGTACATCGACACGATCGCTTCTTCATCGATCAGGTGCGCGTTCAGGGATGCGGCCTCGGGAATGAAGTCAATGGTCAGCACACGGTTGCCGGTATCGCCGCGGAAAGCGTCCGCCAGGCGCCGTCCAATGGTCACATTGACATGGGTATTGGCGACATACATGCCGCCGTTGCGGGTCCAGACCTGATCGACCGCCACGTCCTGGAATTGCACCGTCAAGCCCAGCTCGCGCGCGAAGGCGGCAGTCATGATCACCAGCGACAGGCAGTTGCCCATGCGCGCGTCGAAGGTTTCCGCAGCGCTGCGGGTCATGGTGGAATCGTATTCGAGCTTCAGCTCGCCGCTGGTGTAGAGCGCATCGACCAGGCCGCGCGCGGTGCCGTTCTCGCGCATCGCGCGGTTGAATTTGGGACTGTGCAGGTAGGCGCGCATGGCCGGGCTGAGGGTGAACAGCTGGTCGGCATCGGCGCGGCCCGCGGGCGGCGCGAAGGCGGCATCGGCAAACAGTTCGGACGGGACCGGGGGCGGGGGCGGACGGACACTGGCGCAGCCAGCGGCCAGCACGGCCACAAGGGCGAGCGTGCATGCCTGGAAAAGTTGGGGCAGGGTGCGCATGGCGTCTCCTGATGTGCGCCGCCTGTGCTGCGACAGGCTGTGCTTCCAGTATTGTCCGCGCCGTGGCCCTTGTCAAAGCCGGAACGCGCTAGTGCTCAGCGTGGAACGTGTCGTGCAGCTCGTCGAGCAGATCGGTGGTCTCGGCTGGGCCCAGGCCCAGGTAGGCGCAGGCGCGCGCGCCGCCCTTGTCCCATTCGAGCGAGCCGGCGTGGCCCTGGTATTGCTGGATCGCGCTCTCGGCCAGCAGCGACAGCGCCACCAGCGAGCGCACCGCGTCGTCGGTGGCGCTGTCTTCCAGCACGCTGTAATCCTGATGATGCAGGATGGCGACCGACACATCGGTCGACAAGCCCCAGTTGCGCGCCAGCAGGCAGCCGATGGCGGCGTGGTTGGTGCTGTGGCGCTCGTCCTCCAGCGCCGTCACCGGGCGCACTGCTTCGCAGGCGCTCTCGGCCATGGTGGCGGCATAGGTGGGAAAGCGCTCCAGCAGCAGCGGTACGCCGGTGTCGCAGAACAGGCCGAAGGTGTGCGCCACGTCCGCTTCGCCGATGCGCAGGCGGCGCGACAGGTACACCATGGCTTGCGCGCGCCGGGTCGAAATATCCCAGAAGCTGGCTAGCGCCGCGTTGTCGGTGGGGATCGACTGGCGCGCCAGCAAGCCCGTCATCAGCGCCGCCACCTGGTTAATGCCCAGGAAAAGAATCGCCTGCTCGATCGACTTGGCCTTGCGCTTGCCCCCATAAAACGAGGAATTGGCCAGCTTGAGCAGGGCGCCGGACATGCCCACGTCGCTGGCGATGATGCGTTCGATCGCGGCCGGCGACGGGTCCTCGGCGGCCAGCTCGCGCTGCAGGTCGGCAAGCAGGCTCGGCCGCGGCGGGATGCGGATCGACTTGATCAGGGCCTCGACCGGGTCGGCGGTCGTTGCCGAAGGAGCTAGTTTTCTCATTGGATAAGACTGCAAAATCAACTGGTGCGCAAGCTAGCACTTTACCTCAGCCGCATGATAGTTGCACTCGGGCATTTCAGATTGTCGCAATTCCGTCAGTACGCCGTGCGCGCCGGATGCCGTTATAGAATTCTTGCCATGAAAACTATCCTGGCAGGTATCGATTTCCATGCGCCTTCGCTGCTGGTGGCGCGCCAGCTGATCGGTGTGGTGGTGCTGGTGGACGGGGTGGGCGGGCGCATCGTCGAGACCGAGGCCTATGACATGACGGACGCCGCCTCGCACAGTTTCGGCGGCCCCACCGAGCGCAATGGCGCCATGTTCGGCCATCCCGGCCACGCCTATGTGTACCGCTCGTACGGGATTCACTGGTGCCTGAATTTCGTCTGCCGCGAGCAGGGCCATGGCGCCGGGGTGCTGATCCGCGCACTCGAACCGCTGGCCGGGATGGCCGCCATGCGCGAACGCCGCGGGGTCGAGGATATCCGCCTGCTGTGTTCCGGTCCGGGCAAGCTGTGCCAGGCGCTGGG
>CAMLHI010000571.1 GCA_946479705.1 uncultured Oxalobacteraceae bacterium | reverse complement strand
TCGAAGTGGCGCAGCAGACCGCGCTGGAGCAGCGCCAGCTGGCGCAGCAGCGCTTTTCGCAGCAGCTGCTGCAACAGCAGATCCGTCACAAGATCGAGCAGGCCAATACCATCGAGGACGCCAGCCGGCGCCACGCCGAGCTGGTGCGCCTGCGCCAGGGCGAGCAGGCGGCCGCGCGCCGTCTTGCCGAGATCGAGGAAGAACAGCATCGCGCCCAGCTCGATGCGCTGACCCTGGCGCATGCGGCGCACCGGCGCGAGGCCGAACGCATCGCCGCCTGGGAAGACGAACTGGCACTGGAGCGCCAGCGTGAACTGCTGCGCGGCAGCGCCGCCAAGGAGTCGCTGAGCCAGCACGAGAAGCTGCTGCGTACAATCGAGGCGGACGGCGTGCACGCGCGCCAGAGCCAGCAGATCGCGCTGGACGGCGAGGCACGCCGCCAGGCGCTGCGCCAGGAAGCCCAGGAAGCCGAATGGCAGCAGCAGTTGCGCGCGCTCGAACTCGAACGCGAGGAACGCTTCGCCCAGCTCAATCACGCGGCCGACCTGGCGCGCATCGCCATCGCGCGCGCCGAAAGCATCGGCGCCATGAGCGACACCGCCAAGCTGGCCGTGGCCGACGCCCCCAACGCGGCGGTGCTGGCCGACTACATGAAGACCCAGGTGCATGCGAATATGAGCGCCGACCAGCTGGCGGCGCTGGCGGGCGTGGTGGCTGCAGGCCAGGGCGCCAGCCCCGCCGAGGTGCAGGCCCAGGCCGCGCGCGAGCGCCAGGAGCGCGACGCGCTGGCGGCCGAAGATCGCCGTCACCAGCTCGAGCTGCTGCGCATGCAGAACGACGTGAACAAGACCGCGCTGGGCTCGATCGCGCAGGCGGCCAGTGGCGCGGCGCCGCGCCAGTGCCCGAACGGGCACGCGGTGGCGCCCGGCGACAAATTCTGCGCCCTGTGCGGCGCGGCCCTTCAACCATCATGAAAGCGATGCACTGATCGATGCAAACGGCCCGCGACAAGCTGCGCGAACTGCGAGCACTGCATGAGGACGGCCTGCTCAGCGAGCAGGAGTTCGACAAGCGCAGGAATGCCATCCTCGACGCCGAGTACGCGCCGCCAGGAGGCAGTGCCACGCCCATCACACCGGCCATCCGCATCCGCCAGGGCACCGAGATCGGCTTGATGGCCGGGCAGGAGATCGGCCCGCAGAACCGCCGCTACCGGCTCGAACGCATGCTGGCCCACGGCGGCATGGGCCAGGTCTGGCAAGCCACCGACCTGGCCACCCACGCGGAGCTGGGCCACAGCGCGCTGGTGGCGCTTAAGATCCTGCCGCCGCAGCTCACGCGCAGCCCGACCCATGCCAAGCTGCTGATCGAGGAAGCCACCCAGGCACGCCGTCTCGCGCACGAGCACATCGTGCGGGTGTACGAATGGGCGCAGGACCCGGCCACGTCGAGCTACTTCATCATCATGGAATGCCTCGAAGGCGAAGACCTGGACAGCCTGCTGGCGCGCGAAGGCCCGCTGCCGCTGGAGCGCACCACCGCGCTGCTGGCGCCTGTGGCCGAGGCGCTGCAGTACGCCTGGGACAGGCACCGGCTGGTGCACCGCGATATCAAGCCGGGCAACGTGTTCGTCACCAAAAAAGGCGAGGTCAAGCTGCTCGACTTCGGCATCGCGGCGCGCTCGCGCAGCAGTGTCAGCAGCATCGGCCTGGAGGCACCGGGCAGTTCGGGCACGGCCGGCTACCGCGCGCCGGAGGCGGGGACCCATCAGGGAGCGCCGGACCCGGCGCTGGACGTATATGCGGTGGCGGTGATGATCTACCAGATGGTCGAGGGACGCATGCCCTTCGATGGCGCGCGCAGCGCCCAGCATCATCCGGCCAGGCCGGAGGCGCTCACCGAGCGTCAGTGGGAAGTGCTGCAGCGCGGTTTTGCAATGGCGCCGGCCGCGCGTCCGGCCTCGGTCGCGGCCTTGCTCGAGGCGCTGCGCACGGCGGTCGGACCGAACCCTCAGGAACTCGCCGCCGCGCGCGCCGAGCAGGAACAGCGCGCGCGCCAACAGGCCCTGGCGCGCAAGGCGGAACTCGATGCCGCCGCCGCGGCCCAGCAGGCGCGCGACAGGCTGCGCAAGGAACAGGAGGCCAAGGAGCGCGCCGAACGCAAGGAAGTGCTGCGCCAGCAGCTGCGCGAGCGGCGCGAGGCCGATGCCGCCAAGGCGCGCCAGGAGCGCGAGGAACATGCACGCAAGGCGCTGCAGGCCAAGGCCGCCGCGGCCTACCGCGCCGAGCAGGAGCGCGCGCGTCTGGAGCTGGCGGCGCGTGCGTCGGCCGAACTGGAGGCGCTGCTGCCCACGCCGGCCAGCCCGGTGGCCGATGCCGAAGGCGTGCTGCGCGACCGCTTCCTCGACGGCGGCGGCATGGCGCCGCAGCTGGTGCTCATTCCCACCGGCCGTTTTCAAATGGGCTCGCCCGACCATGAGCGCACGGTCGCCATGGGGGCCGGGTCGCAGAAGGCATGGCTGGACCGGGAAACCCCGCAGCGCTGGGTCGGCATCGACCGGCCGATCGCGCTGGGGCGCTACCCGGTGACGGTGGGCGAATGGCGCCAGTTCGCGCTGGCGACCGGGTGGCAGCCATCCGGGGACGTCAACTGGGCCGCGCC
>CAMLHI010000570.1 GCA_946479705.1 uncultured Oxalobacteraceae bacterium | reverse complement strand
GTGCCGCTGGTGCTGTGGGAAAACCAGCACTTCGGCCTGCTGCAATCGGCCACCGGCAAGCAGTTCACCGACTCGCAGACCTATGCCGACCATGCCCGGCGCGTGATCGGCAAGGTCGTCCTCACGCAGCGCAATGCCGACACCTTCGGGGCCGACATCAAGAAGATGAACATCGCGCGCCTGACCGCCAAGGAGGTCCGCGAAAGCGAGAAGTTCAACGTCATGGAAAAGCAGCGCATCAAGGTGGTGTTCCGCGACCTGTTCGAGCAGCTCGACAAGGTGAACTGGTAGGCCGCCATGGATCAGCAGAAACTGCGCACCCTGGTATTCGAGAAAACCGGCGTCAAGGTCGACCTGGACGATCCCATCTTCGCGCTGGTGGCGCTCAACGAAGCGGTGCTGGAGGAAGCGGTCGAGCGCCACGTGGCGCGCATCGACGCGGCCAGCGCGGCGCTGGCGCAGGCGCTGACGGGCCAGCCGGTACTGCCGCCCGTGTCCGCTGCCAAGGCGCCCGTGCGCGCCGCGCCGCGGCAGCGCATGCCGATGCTGGCCGGCGGCGCCGCCGTGCTGGGCGCCGTGCTGGTCCTGCTGGGCCAGGCGCTGCTGTTCCGTCCCGCCCCGCCGCCCGCCCCTGTTGTGATCGCCAAGGAATTGACCGGCGACCAGGCCTTGGCCTTGAAGAACGCCGAGAAACTCAACAAGATCATCGCCAGGCTGGACAGCAAGACCCGCAATACCATCCAGTCCGAACTGCAGAAGCCCTGAGCCAGCGTATGAGCCAACACCACGAGCACGAGCATCACGACCACGACCATGCTGGCCACGACCACCACGGCCACGCGCATCATGGGCACGGACATGGCCACCATCGCCATGTCGACCCGAACGGCAACACCCGCGCCTTCGTGCTGGCGATCGGCCTGAACGCGGTGTTCGTGGCCATCGAGTTCGGCTACGGCTTCGTGGCCAACTCGACCGCCCTGATGGCCGACGCCGGCCACAACCTGTCGGATGTGCTGGGGCTGATACTGGCCTTCGGCGCCGCGCTGCTGGCCAAGCGCGAGCCGAGCAAGCGCTACACCTACGGCCTGCGCAGCTCCTCGATCCTGGCGGCGCTGATGAATGCGCTGCTGCTGATGCTGGCCTGCGGCGCCATCGGCTGGGAAGCGGTGCAGCGCCTGAGCGCGGCCGCGCCGGTGGCCGGCAAGACCGTCTCGATCGTGGCGGCGGTGGGAGTGCTGATCAATGGATTGTCGGCCTGGCTGTTCATGGCCGGCAGCAAGGACGACATCAATATCCGCGGCGCCTACCAGCACATGGCGGCCGATGCCGCCATTTCGCTGGGGGTGGCGGTGTCGGGCGTGGCGATCATGGTCACCGGCTGGAGCTGGCTCGACCCGGCGCTGAGCATCGTGATCGTGCTGTTCATCCTGGCCGGGACCTGGTCGCTGCTGAAGGAATCGCTGCGCATGGTGCTGGCGGCGGTGCCGGCCAATGTGGACGCGGCCGCGGTGGCCGATTTCCTGCGCGCCCAGCCGGGCGTGGCCGGCATGCACGACCTGCACATCTGGGCCATGAGCACCACCGAAACGGCGCTCACGGCCCATCTGGTGATGCCGGCCGGCTATCCGGGCGACAGCGCCATCGACGCCATCGTGGCCCAGCTAAAGAGCCAGTTTGCCATCGCCCACTGCACCTTGCAGGTCGAACAGGGCACCACCGCGCACGACTGCGCCCTGCACGCCCACTAAGGCTCAGCCCGCCAGGTTGGCGAACAGCGCGGTCGACAGATAGCGCTCGCCGAACGAGGGGATGATGGTCACGATGACCTTGCCCGCGTTCTCCGGACGCTGGGCCACCTGGGCCGCCGCCCACAGGGCCGCGCCGGCCGAAATCCCAACCAGCAAGCCTTCCTGGCTGGCCGCCGCGCGCGCGGTGGCGAAGGCGTCCTCGTTCTTGACGCAGATGACTTCGTCGTAGATCTGGGTATTGAGCACGGCCGGCACGAAGCCGGCGCCGATGCCCTGGATCGGGTGCGGACCCTTGGTGCCCTTGGACAGCATGGGCGAGGCTTCCGGCTCGACCGCGATGACCTGGAAGCCGGGCTTGCGCGCCTTGATCACTTCGCCCACGCCGGTGATGGTGCCGCCGGTGCCGACGCCGGCCACCAGGATATCGACCTTGCCGTCGGTGTCGCGCCAGATTTCCTCGGCGGTGGTGCGGCGGTGCACTTCCGGATTGGCCGGATTGTTGAACTGCTGCGGCATCAGGTAGTTCGGATGGGCCGCCACCAGTTCCTCGGCCACGCGGATGGCGCCCAGCATGCCTTCCGATCCCGGCGTGAGCACCAGCTCGGCACCGTAGGCGCGCAGCAGCATGCGGCGCTCGTTACTCATGGTTTCAGGCATGACCAGCTTGCAACGGTAGCCGCGCGCCGCGCACACCATCGCCAGTGCGATCCCGGTGTTGCCGCTGGTGGGCTCGACGAAGACCGTGTCCGGGCCGATCTTGCCGGCCGCCTCGGCCGCTTCGACCATGGCCAGGCCGATGCGGTCCTTGACGCTGTGGGCCGGATTGTAGAACTCCAGCTTGGCCAGTACATCGGCGCCGCCGGCCTGCACCAGCTTGCGGATGCGTACCAGCGGGGTGTTGCCGATCAGTTC
>CAMLHI010000569.1 GCA_946479705.1 uncultured Oxalobacteraceae bacterium | reverse complement strand
ACCACTGAAAGGCCACCATGAACGACTTCTATCTCAACCTCATCGTCGAAGGAGCGCTGTACGCGCTGGTGCTGTTCTCCATCGTCACCTGGGTACTCATCATCGCCAAGGCCGCCCAGCACTGGCGTCTGGGGCGGCAGGACCGCGCCTTCGCCAGCCAGTTCTGGGCCGCCAGCTCGCTCGACGCCGCCGCCACCCTGCCGCGCGATGCCGGCCCCAAGTCGCGCGTGGCCAGCGTCGGCTTCGATGCCCTGTACGTGACGGACGCCCAGGCCGGGCACGACCTGGAACACAGCTGGGACCGCAAGGAACTCCTCGAACGCAACCTGCGCCAGCAGATCCAGAAGGAGCATGCCTCGCTCGAAAGCGGGCTGGCGGTGCTGGCCTCGGTCGGATCGACCGCGCCCTTCGTGGGCCTGTTCGGGACCGTGTTCGGCATCATCCACGCGCTCACCTCGATCGGCAAGGCCGGTTCGGCCAGCATCGACGTGGTGGCCGGTCCCATCGGCGAAGCGCTGGTGGCCACCGGCGTGGGCATCGCGGTGGCGGTGCCGGCGGTGCTGGCCTATAACTTTTACGTGCGCCGCCTGAAGGTGCATGCGCTGGAGCTGGATAACTACGCCGGCGACCTGGTCAACCTGGCCCAGAAGAGCGGCTTCCGCATCACCCGCGTGGTGCCGCGCCAGGAAGCGCCCAGCGCCGCGCTGCCGCCGAAAGGAGTGTTCGCATAATGGCCTTCTCGACCCAGAGCGACAGTGCGGCCGTCCTCAGCGAGATCAACATCACCCCGCTGGTGGACGTGATGCTGGTGCTGATGGTGGTGTTCCTGCTGACGGCGCCGCTGATGACCAACGCCGTCAAGATCAAGCTGCCCAAGACCGCCACCACGGCGCCGAGCGACGCGCCGAAAGCGGTGACGGTCAGCGTGGATGACAAGGGAGAGGTCTTCATCGACAAGCGCGCCGTCGGCATCGATGCGCTGGAGCCGGAACTCAAGCGCCTGGTGACGGCCAACCCGGACGTGGCGCTGTCGCTGCAGGCCGATGAAACGGTACCGTACAAGGCCGTGGCCAAGGCCATGGCGGTGATTTCACGCAGTGGGGTCAGCAAGCTGTCGGTACTGACCGCCACCTCCAACTGAACGATCAGGCGCCGCTGGCCACTTCGGTCTCGGCGCCGATCATGCCGAAGCGCTTCAACTGGGTGCGCAGGATATTGCGGCTGATGCCCAGCGCCCTGGCCGTTTGCACCTGGTTCTGCAGGCAGTAGGCAAACGCGGTTTTCACCAGAGTCTTCTCGACATGCTCGTACAGCTTGGCGTGGCCCGCATCGATCATGGCTTCCAGCAGGCCGTCCAGGCCACCGCCACGGGTCTCGTTGGCGGCTGGCGTCTGGCGCCGCAAGGCACCGGCCAGTTTCAGGTCCGCCGCGCGAATCTGCCCGTTGGTGCAGACAATCAGCGCGTAGTGGATCACGTTCTCCAGCTCGCGGATATTGCCCGGCCATTCGTAGGCCAGCAGCGCCGCGCACGCGTCGGCCGACAGCGCCACCCCGCCCACTCCCATCTTCTCGCCATAGCTCGCCACGAAATGGCGCGCCAGCGGCAGGATGTCGCCGGGACGCTGGTACAGCGGCGGCAGGTTGACCGGCGCCACCGACAGACGGTAGTAGAGGTCGGCGCGGAAGCGGCCCGCCGCCACCGCCTTGTGCAGGTCGACGTTGGTCGCGGCCACCAGACGAACATCGAGCGGGATCGGCTTGCGCGATCCGAGCCGCACCACCTGGCGCTCTTGCAGCACGCGCAGCAGCTTGACCTGCAGGGCCAGCGAGAGGTCGCCGATTTCGTCGAGGAAGAGGGTGCCGCCGTGGGCCGCTTCGAACCAGCCGGCACGCGCGCCGATGGCGCCGGTGAAGGCGCCGGCTTCATGGCCGAACAGTTCGGCGTCGATCAGGGTTTCGCTGAAGGCGCCGCAGTTGACGGCCACGAAGGCGCCGGTGCGGCCGCTGGTTTGATGGATGTGGCGGGCGATCAGCTCCTTGCCGGTGCCGGTCTCGCCGATGACGAGGGCAGTCGCCTCGCTGCGCGCGATGCGTTCGACCTGGTCGAGCAGCTGGGCCGAGAGCGGGTCGTGGAAGAGCAGGGCCTTGGCACGGATCGACAGCGCCATGCCGGCGCTGTCGGGGAAAGTCAGTAGTTTGGTCATGTTGCGTTCCTCTGTAGGGCTTGTCAGCCTAAACAGAGGGTCCGCATTTGAGAACGAATGATTTCGCGCTAGCTTATGACCTTTTTTACAAGGCTACGCCCGCAGGTGCTGGCGCAGGAACTCGACGGTGCGCTGCCAGGCCAGCCTGGCGGCCGCTTCGTCGTAGCGCGGCGTGGTGTCGTTGTTGAAGCCGTGCTCCACGCCCGGATAGACGAAGTGCTGGTAATCGACCTTGGCCTCCTTGAGCGCGGCCTCGTAAGCCGGCCAGCCGGCCAGGATGCGCTCGTCCTTGCCGGCATCGTGGATCAGCAGCGGCGCCTTGATCTTCTTCACCTCTGCGGCCGGTGGCTGGGCGCCGTAGAAAGGCACCGCAGCGTCCAGCGTCGGCAGCACCGTGGCCAGGTAGTTGGCGATGCCGCCGCCGTAGCAGAAGCCCACCACGCCCACGCGGCCGTTGGC
>CAMLHI010000568.1 GCA_946479705.1 uncultured Oxalobacteraceae bacterium | reverse complement strand
GGTCAGCGCGATGTGCACCGGCGCGCCGAAGCCCTTGGCCAGGTCCTCGCGCAGCAGCGCCACCAGCGCCTCGGCGCTGGCCAGGCGGGTCTGGTTGAAGGAGTTCAGGTAAAGCTTGAAAGACTTCGATTCGATGATGTTGGGCGAATCGGCCGGCACCGTGAAGGTGGCGATGGCCACCTGCGGCTTGCCGCGCAGGTTCAGCCACGAAATCTCGTAGGCGTTCCAGATATCCACGCCGAAAAAGGGCAGGGTGCCGGACAGGCCCAGTTCGTCGCGCTTTTGCTGGCGCGGAATCGGAAACAGCAGCTGCGGCGCGTACTGGGTCTGGTAGGCCGCGGTCTTGCCAAGTGGTGATTGATCAGCGGTATTGGTCATCGATTAGCCAAGGAACAGCTTGTACACCGGGTTCGCGCTCTCGTCCCAATGACGGTAGCCGAGGGTGGTGAGGAACTGGCGGAACTCGTCCATTTCGCCGGCCGGCACTTGCAGGCCGATCAGGATGCGGCCGACGTCGCCGCCCTGGTTACGGTAGTGGAACAGCGAGATATTCCAGTTCGGCGCCATGCTGGCCAGGAAGCGCATCAGCGCGCCCGGGCGCTCCGGAAATTCGAAACGATACAGCAGCTCGTCATGGGCCAGCGCGCTCTTGCCGCCGACCAGGTGGCGGATGTGCGACTTGGCCAGTTCGTCGTGGGTCAGGTCGAGCGTCTTGAAGTCGTTCTGTTCGAAGGTACGCGCCAGCAAGCCCGATTCGCCGCGGGCGCTGGTCTGGATGCCCACGAACACATGGGCTTCGCGCGCATCGCTGACGCGGTAATTAAATTCGGTCACGCTACGCGGGCCGATCAGTTCGCAGAAGCGCTTGAAACTGCCGCGCTGCTCGGGAATGGTCACGGCGAACACCGATTCGCGCTGCTCGCCCAGTTCGGCGCGCTCGGCCACGAAGCGCAGGCGGTCGAAATTCATATTGGCGCCGCAGGCGATGGCGATCAGGGTTTCGCCGCGCACCGGGTCCTTGGTCAGGGCCGAGCGCTCGACATAGGCCTTGGCGCCGGCCACGGCCAGCGCGCCCGAGGGCTCGACGATGCTGCGGGTATCCTGGAACACATCCTTGATGGCCGCGCAGATAGCGTCGGTATCGACCAGGATGATTTCATCGACCAGGGTCTGGCACAGGCGGAAGGTTTCCTCGCCCACCAGGCGCACCGCGGTGCCGTCGGCGAACAGGCCCACGTCCGGCAGGGTCACGCGCTCGCCGGCTTTCAGGCTGCGCGCCATGGCATCCGAATCGGTCGACTGCACGCCGATGATCTTGATGTCCGGACGGATCTGTTTCACGTAGGCCGCCACGCCGCTGATCAGGCCGCCACCACCGATGGCCAGGAAGATCGCGTGGATGGGACCCGAATGCTGGCGCAGGATTTCCACGCCGATGGTGCCCTGGCCGGCGATCACGTCCGGATCGTCGAAGGGATGCACGAAGGCCAGCTTCTGTTCCTTTTCCAGCTTGTTCGCGTGGTTGTAGGCATCGGTATAGGACTCGCCATGCAGGATCACTTCCACGTTGGCGCCGCCGAAGGCCTTGACGGCATCGACCTTCACGCTCGGGGTGGTGGTCGGCATCACGATCACCGCGCGGCAGCCCAGCTTGGCCGCCGACATCGCCACGCCCTGGGCATGGTTGCCGGCCGAGGCGCAGATCACGCCGCGCTTCAATTGCGATTCCGACAGGTTGGCCATCTTGTTGTAGGCCCCGCGCAGCTTGAAGCTGAACACGCTCTGCATATCCTCGCGCTTGAAATAAATCTTGTTGTCGATGCGCCTGGACAGGATGGGCGCATGGTCGAGCGGCGTTTCGCGGGCGACGTCATAGACGCGCGCGGTGAGGATCTTCTTGAGGTAGTCGGTGGTCATGGTCGGCAATCGAATAGGTCGGGGCCGGAGCGGGTTTCCGGTGCGGACGGAGACGGCGAATCGTATCCGGGCAAAAAGTTTTCCTCATTATAATGGACTGCTTCCATCTCCAACAAAGTCATCCATGGTCGAATCCGCTGTCCTCTGGCTGCTGAAAGTCATCGCCGCGCCGACAGTCGGGCTCACTTCGGTCTTCCTGATCGCCTTCGTCTCCGCCACCCTGTTGCCGCTCGGCTCCGAGCCGGCCGTGTTCGCCGTCGTCAAGGCCAACCCGGCGCTGTTCTGGCCCGCGATCCTGGTGGCCAGCTTGGGCAACACCCTGGGCGGCGCCTTCGATTATTTCCTCGGCTATCGGGCCAAGCAAGCCTTCGCCAAGGAACGCAAGACGCGCTGGTTCGGCTGGCTGGCGGGTTACGGATCCAAGACCATGCTGCTGTCCTGGGTGCCGGGCATCGGCGACCCGCTGTGCACCCTGGCCGGCTGGCTGCACCTGCCGTTCTGGCCCAGCATCGGCTACATGGCCATCGGCAAGTTCGGCCGCTACGTGACCATGACCGCCGCGCTGCTGTACGTGCCCGACGGGTTCTGGAAGCAGCTTGCCCACATGATGGGATAATCGTCGCGCGTTTGGCCCCATTCATCCACCCCATGCCGATTTCGTCGCAGCGCTGCCGCCGCGCCTGCCGTCTCGTTAGGCTTTGCCTTCGCAATCAACAATCGAAAGGCAAACAATGACCACATCCGCGCT
>CAMLHI010000567.1 GCA_946479705.1 uncultured Oxalobacteraceae bacterium | reverse complement strand
GCGTAGCTTCCTTTCATGGTCGCCACGAACAGGTCGGCGACGCTGGGGTTACGGGTTTCGCCCAAGGCGGCCAGTTGCGCGCGCGGCACGCCGTCGAACAGCATCACCGACTTGCCGAACACGCTGCGCTGGTCGATCGGCTGCAGCGCATTGGCCGCGTTGAGCTTGTCGCTGGCGACCATCACTTCGGTGTAGCGCTCGCCCACTTCATCCATCGAGGCCGACAGCACGATCTTGCCGTCGCGGATGAACATCAGGTCGGTCAGGATGTGCTCGACTTCCTCGACCTGGTGGGTGGTGATGACGATGGTCTTGTTCTCGTCAAAATAGTCTTCCAGCAGGTTCTGGTAGAACTGCTTGCGGTACATGATGTCCAGGCCCAGGGTCGGTTCGTCGAGCACCAGCAGCTTGGCGTCGATGGCCATCACCAGCGCCAGGTGCAGCTGCACCACCATGCCCTTGGACATGGCCTTGACCTTCATCGACGGTTCCAGCTTGGTGCCGGCCAGATAGCGTTCGGCCTTGGCGCGGTTAAAGCGCGGATGCACGCCGGCCACGAAGTCGATCGCGTCCTTTACCCGCAGCCACTTGGGCAGGATCGCCACGTCGGCAATGAAGCACACGTCCTGCATCAGGGCGTCGCGCTGGGTGCGCGGGTCGAGCCCGAGCACATTGAGTTCGCCGTCGAAGGGCACCAGGCCGAGCGCGGCCTTGAGGGTGGTGGTCTTGCCCGAGCCGTTGGGGCCGATCAGCCCGACGATGCGGCCGGCCGGGATATCGAAGCTGATAGCGTCCACGGCCTTCTTCTTGCCGTAGTGCTTGCTCAGATTGCGCGCGGAAATGACGGCGTTCATGCGCCACCTCCGCTTTGCGCCTGGCGCAGCAGTTGGTCCAGGTCGAGCCCGAGCTGGCGGATGCGTGCCAGCATCGCCGGCCATTCTTCACGCAGGAAACGCGCGCGTTCGCTGGCCAGCAGTTTTTCGCTGGCGCCTTCGGTCACATACATGCCAATTCCCCTTCTTTTTTCCACCAGCTTGTCGTCGACGAGCTCTTGATAGGCGCGTGAGACGGTAATCGGATTGAGCTGGTATTGCGCGGCAATCTGGCGCACCGAGGGCAGGGCGTCGCCGGCCTTGAGCGCGCCGTCGAGCATCATGCCGATGACGCGTTCCTTGAGTTGCAGGTAAATCGGGGTGGTGTCGCTCCAGCCGGTACTCATGAGCTCGCCTCCCCGGATCGTGATCGTGCCTGGTAAAACATGCAACCTCCATGTTGGTGATCTATCGAGGTGGTGTTGTAGTTAACTATAACACCGTTGCGGTAGATCACAAGGGTTTTTGGGTATGCATGTTGCGGAAGAGCGCTTAGAGCGCTTTGCCGTCGAGGTCGTAGCGCACGATGGCGCCGTCGCGCTCGATGGCGATCCAGCCGCCGCGCGGCGGTTCGGCCAGGGGTTCCCAGTCCGGCAGCACGTAGCGGCGCTTGCCGTCGTGCTGGTGCAGGGCGGGGCGGTGGGTGTGGCCGTGGATGAGGATGTCGGCGCCGGTGCGCGCGTGCAGTGCCGCCACCGCCGCCGGGGCCACGTCCATCAGTTCGTAGGACTTGGTGGTGTGGGCCGCCTTGCTGCCTTCGCGCATGCCGTCGATGATGCTCTTGCGCTGCGCCAGCGGCAGGGCCAGGAACTGCGCCTGCCAGGCCGGATCGCGCACCTGGGCGCGAAAGGCCATGTATTTGAGGTCGTCGGTGCACTCGGCGTCGCCATGCACCAGCGCCACGCGCTGGCCAGCCAGTTCGATCACATGCGGTTCGGCCAGCAGGGTCAGGCCGGCGGCTTCGGCGAAGGCTTCGCCGACGAGAAAGTCGCGGTTGCCGGCCATCCAGAAGACCTGCACGCCGCTGTCGCTGACCGCGCGGATGGCGTTGACAATGTCCTGATGAAAAAGCGATGCGAGATCGTCGTCGCCGGCCCAGTATTCGAAGATATCGCCGAGCAGATAGAGCCGCTCGGCCGCCATCGCGCGCTCGCGCAGGAAGGCGAAGAAGGCCGAGCAGGTGCGCGGATAGAGCGCTTGCAGGTGCAGGTCAGAAATGAAAAGCGCAAGCGCGCGCGCGGGCATGGTCATGGCTGTGGCTCCTGGCGATGCCCGCTGAACAATTACAGAACTTCGACTTTTTCGATGATCACTGGATCGACCGGCACGTCGGCGAACATGCCGCTGCGGCTGGTCTTGACCTTGCGGATCTGGTCGACGACGTCGGTGCCGTCGGTGACTTTGCCGAACACGGCATAGCCCCAGCCGTCCTGGCCTGGATAGTCGAGGAAGCTGTTGTTCTTCACGTTGATGAAGAATTGCGCCGAAGCCGAGTGCGGATCGGACGTGCGCGCCATGGCCAGGGTGTAGGTGTCGTTCTTCAAGCCGTTCTTGGCTTCGTTCTCGACGGTCTGCTCGGCTGGCTTTTGCTTCATGCCTGGCTCGAAGCCGCCGCCCTGGATCATGAAGTCGCCGATCACGCGGTGGAAAATCGTGTTGTTGTAGTGGCCCTTGTTCACATAGTCAAGGAAGTTGGCAACGGTCTTCGGTGCTTTCTCGGCATCGAGTTCGACGGTGATCTTGCCCAGGTTGGTAGTGATGAGTACGGCCATGATGTGTCCTTATTCTGTTGGG
>CAMLHI010000566.1 GCA_946479705.1 uncultured Oxalobacteraceae bacterium | reverse complement strand
CATCCCGATACCCTGTCGATCAAGCTGCGCCTGGCCAGCACCCTGAGCGAACACGGCGAGCTCGACGCCGCGCGCCAATTGCAGGAACACGTGGTGGCGCTGAGCGAACAGGCACGCGGGCAGGACGACCTGCAAACCCTGGGCGGCAAGCAGGCGCTGGCCGAGACCCTGTCGCGCCAGGGCCACAGCGTGGCCGCCCGCCAGCTCCAGGACAATGTCTTGCAGGTCAGCGCGCGCCTGCTCAGCCACCGTGGCGGCGGCCCGCGCGCGGCCCACGATGGCGCCCGCATCCTGCGCAATGCCATTCTGGAAACCCGCGACCGCATGGGCCAGGGCGACTCGCTGGGCCAGAAATTGGCGCAGCTGCAGCAACTGATCGACAAGCACAGCGAACGCGAGGCACGCGCGCTGGCCGACAGCCTGCGCAAGTCCGTGCTGCGGCCGGACGTCGCCAATCCCCTGCGGGTGCGCGGCGTGGCCATGATCAAGCAGGTCTATTTACGCGAGAACGACAAGGACGCGCTACTGGCCTTTGCCCAGGATGAAGTCATGTCCCTCAAGGAAGCCCTGGCCGACGGGGCAGGGGGGCGGCCCTTCGCCACCCATTAGGGCCGGGGCGGCCCCGCCGCCTGTCGAGGCCCGGCCCATCGCGGCCCGGCCCATCGAGGCCCGGCCCATCCAGCCCCGGCCGCGAGAACTTGACACCCTGGCAGCACCGAGCAAATTTGTCGGGCCGGGTGAGCGATCTAACCATTGCTTCAGGTAAAATCGCGGCATGAGAATTCTAATCAGCAATGACGATGGCTATCTCGCTCCCGGACTCCTGGCGCTGGCCGATGCGCTCGCATCGGTAGCCGAGATCGTTGTCGTGGCGCCCGACAGCAACCGCTCGGGAGCCTCCAATTCGCTGTCGCTGGACCGTCCCCTGTCGGTCCAGCAAGCGCCCAACGGATTCTATTTTGTCAACGGCACGCCCAGCGATTGCGTCCACATCGCGCTCACCGGCCTGCTCGCCAACCCGCCCGATCTGGTCGTTTCCGGCATCAACAATGGCCAGAACATGGGCGACGACACTCTGTATTCCGGCACCGTCGCCGCCGCCACCGAAGCCTATCTGTTCGGCATCCCGGCGATCGCCTTTTCCCAGGTCGATTTCGGCTGGGCCCACATCGACGCGGCCGCCCGCGTGGCGCGCGACATCGTGCTCAACAAGCGCAATGCCTTGCCCGCGCCGTATCTATTGAACGTTAACATTCCCAACCGGCCCTACGAACAGCTGAGCACCCTGCGCGCCACCCGCCTGGGCCGCCGCCACCAGTCCGAGCCGGTGCTGCGCGCCCAGGACCCGCGCGGGCGCGACATCTACTGGATCGGCCCGCCCGGCGCCTGCAAGGATGCCGGCCCGGGCACCGATTTCCACGCCACCGCCCAGGGCGAGATTTCGATCACCCCGCTGCAGGTCGACCTGACCCATCGCGAGCAGCTCGACGCGCTGGCGCGGGGACTGGCATGAGCGGCCCGCACGGCAAGGATGGGCGCGACAAGCGCAGCAACTTCCCGCTGCCGCTGTCCTCGGTGACCGGGGCCGGCGCCAAGCCGACGGGCTACACCCCGGCGCGCGTGGCCACGCCCCAGACCGCCACCCAGAACGCCGCCCGCACCGCCGTGCAGGCACCGTACAGCCCGCCGCGCGCGGCCCCCACGCCATCGAAGGCGCATAGTTATGCATCCCAGCGCAGCCAGCCGCTGGCCGCGCCGGCGCCGCGGCCCGACCTGCTGGTGTCCGACGCAATCCGCCAGCAGATGGTGGCGCGGGTGGCGCGCCAGGGCGTGCAGGACCGCTTGGTGCTGGGCGCCCTGGGCGCGGTGCCGCGCCACGCTTTCATCGAACCGGCCCTGTCGGCCCAAGCCTATATCGACGCCTCGCTGCCGATCGGCCACCACCAGACCATCTCGCAACCGTATATCGTGGCGCGCATGATCGAAGTGATGCGCAACGGCGGCCAGCTCAAGCGCGTGCTGGAAATCGGCACCGGCTGCGGCTACCAGGCCGCGGTGCTGTCCTGCATCGCCAGCGAGGTGTATTCCATCGAGCGCATCAAGCCGCTGCACGAGCTGGCCAAGAACAATCTGCGCCCTCTGCGCATTGCAAATCTGCGTCTGCACTACGGAGATGGTATGCTAGGGTTGCCCCAGGCCGCCCCGTTCGACGGCATTATCCTGGCTGCGGCCGGTCTCGAGGTGCCGCAGGCCCTCCTGGAACAGCTGAGCATCGGCGGACGCCTGGTCGCCCCTGTGGGCGAGCGGGTCCAGCATCTGCAGCTCATTACGCGCACCGGCAAGACCGAATGGACCAGCGACACGCTGGAAGATTGCCATTTCGTCCCGCTGCGCCCAGGTACGGCCTGAGCCAGGCAATCGACACACATAAGACGAGAATGAAACGAACTAGTCATATCACCCTGCTCGCCGCCACACTTGCCCTGCTGGGCGGCTGCGGCACCACCACCAAGGCCCCGGTGGTCGACCGCACCCCGGTCCCGGTGGCCCGTCCCGTCCCGCCGCCGGAAGAGCCGAAGGAAGAACGCGGCATGTACATCGTCAAGCGCGGCGATACCCTGATCCGCATCGCCCTCGACCATGGCCTGAACTACCGCGACCTGGCCGC
>CAMLHI010000565.1 GCA_946479705.1 uncultured Oxalobacteraceae bacterium | reverse complement strand
GCCGGGAGTTTCCAAGTGGAAAATTTATACGCTGTTCTTGGCGTCGCGCCGAACGCCAGCGACGACGAGATCAAGAAGATCTACCGCTCGCTGGCCATGCGCTACCACCCCGACCGCAACGACGCGCCGGGCGCCAAGGCGCGTTTCCAGGCCATCACGCGCGCCTACGAAGTGCTGTCCGACCCCCATAAGCGCGCCGAATACAACCAGAGTGTCAACCACCGCATCATCATCGACGCGGAAGACGAGGCGCTGTCGCTATGGCGCGCGCTGTTCGGACTGCACGGCGTCGTGCTGCCCGCCTAAGGACACTGAATCATTGCGTCACCCAATCAGGAATTTGTCATGAGAAGAGTACATCCCGAATTCGCATACCAGTCGCGCGAGCTGGCTGGCCAGATCGAGGGCATCCTGGGCGACCCGCCCAACCAGAAGAACTACGACCTGATGGTCAATGCCCTGATCGGCGAATACGCCAGCGGCGCCGGCATTGAAGACGTCAACATGATGAGCTTCGCGCTGGTCGACCACATCGCCTTCAGCGACAGCAAGGGCTTGCTGCGCGAAGCGGCCGAGTACGAAGGCGGCGATCCCGCCAAGGTGTTCGACATGGCCGCCTGCGAAGGCGAGGCCGAAGCCATGTACAGCGCCATCCAGGAGCACCACCCCGACCTGGCGCGCCAGGCCATCATCACCGCATTCCTGTACAAGAACCCGCGCCTGTGGGACGAGGAAGATCACTCCTTCGACCAGCTCGGCGAGAACGACGATGGCGACGATGCCGACGACGAGCACGATGGATCGGTATCGGACGACTTCGCCCAGATGTTCGACAAGGAGGACGATTGATCATGAACGACAAATCGAATCTGCCGGCGCTGAGCAAGCAGGTCAGCGAACTGGTGCTGGCCGGCTCGCTGAGCCACGCCGAACAGGCGTTTTCCGAAGCGGTCGAGCAGCATGGCGACCTGGCCGTGGTTGAAGTGCTGGGCACCTTGCCGCCGCAGGTCACCGCGCTGCACCTGTCCGGCTTCGACGGCGGCAAGACTTCGCTGGCGACCCTGCTGGTGCCGCCCAAGGCCTGGGCCGACAGCCTGGCCTTCTTCGCCGCCACCTGGAGCGACGACATGATCGAGGACGATCCCGAGCGCGTGGCCGAATCGCTGTTCGCCCACATTCACGGGGTGGTGTTCTCCACCGACGACACCGAGCGCCGCCACGAGCTGCTGGCCGAAGCCTCGGCCACCGACTATGGCGCCACCATCTTCGCCATCCTGTTCTCGATGCATCCGAAGGAAGTGCTCGAACTGGCCGGCGAAGTGCTGGCCAAGGGCCAGTACATCACGGCCCACACCTCGTCCGACAGCGACATCGCGCCGTTGGCGGTGGAGCTGGTCAAGGCCAGCGAAGACGGGTGGGACCGCTCGCTGTTCGAACTGTTCCCGGACTTCCGCCACAGCGGCGACCTGGCCGACGCCGAGTACTCCGACGACCCGGACGACGAACCGAAGTTCATGCAGCGCACCACCAAGGAACTGCTGTACCGCCTGCGCAAGCAGGTCCCGAGCTCGCGCAGCACGGCCGCCAAGCGCGGCACCCGCAAGAGCCTCGGCACGGGCATCTTTTCGTGAGCGGGGGTGGAGCGGCAATGCTTCCAGCACTGGTCGTAGAACGCCTGCCGCGGCTGGTGCGGGCGATCCGTTGCCTGTCCGCGCGGCCGGTCGACGACGAAGCCATTATCCTGGCCGACGAACTGGCCGGCATCACCGCCATGGTGGCCGAGAAGTTCACCAACGAACGCACCGCCGAGGGCATCCAGCGCGCCTACTTCCTGACCGTGGGCGGCGTCTCGCTGGGTCTCGACCACCTGCTCGGCCATGAGAGCGACGAGGCCGCGCTCGACTTCCTCATCGACGAGGGTGCCGAGCAAGCCTTCCAGGCCGGCTTCCGCCTGATCAAGGACCTGGCCGCGCTGCCCGAAGACACCCTGGTCGGCGAATACGACCAGGACCCGGTGTACTCGCAGCGCCGCCTGAAGGAACTGTTCGTCGACCTGTGCTACGCCGATCCCGGCGAAAACTGGGATGGCTACGCGCGCTTCGACGCCCAGTTCAGGCAGCGCAAGGCGGTGCAGGCGATCGTGCGCGCGGCCGCGTGGCTGCGGCGCCACCACTACGCCGGGCCGATCAACGATCCCGACCTGAATGCGGAAGGCGTGATTGCGCTGGCCATCATCTTCGCCGTCGAAGGCGGCGGGCGCATCGTCGCGCGCACGGGCCAGAAGGAATTCGAGACGCTGGTCAAGTCGGTGCGCAAGGCCAAGCCGGACTTCGAAGCCGGCTGGGCCCAGCTGATGGAAAAGATCCCGGCGCAGCACCAGCCGGTCATCGCCGAGCGCATCGAGACCTACCGGACCCACTGCACCGTGATCCAGAAGATCAAGACGCGCACCGCGATGAAGACCCTGTTCTCCGAACTGGAAAACTACGCCGGCTCCGAGCTGGACGCCGACTACGATTAAGCGTCAGAGTACCTTCAGGAAGGCCACCAGGTCAGCGCTTTCCTGAGGCGTCAAACCCATGCGGAAGCGGCGGTCGTAAAAGCGCACCACGCCCTCCAGGTCGCGCGCCGAACCGTCGTGGAAGTAGGGCGCGCGCGCTGCCAGCGC
>CAMLHI010000564.1 GCA_946479705.1 uncultured Oxalobacteraceae bacterium | reverse complement strand
CCATTGCCCTGCTCAATAACCGCAAGCTGCAGGCCGACTACGCCGAACTGGGGATTGCCGAAGCCGATTTGGTGCAGGCAGGCCGCCTGCCCAATCCGGGCTTCAGCTTTTCGCGCCTGAAAGGAGCCGATGGCATCGAGATCGAGCGCAAGCTCACGCTGCCGCTGATTGGCCTCTTGACCATGCCGGTCACGCGCGCGCTCGAACAGCGCCGCTACGAACAGGCGCAGCTGCGCGCCGCCGGCGACCTGCTGCGCGTGGCCGACGCCACCCGCCGCGCATGGTTCAAGGCCGTGGCCGCGCAGCAGGGCGCCGAGTATTTCGAACAGGTCGCCAGCGCCGCCGAAGCCGGCGCCGAACTGGCACGCCGTGGCGCCGAAGCTGGCAACTGGAGCAAACTCCAGCAGGCCCGCGAACAAGCCTTCCACGCCGACGCCATCGCCCAGCTGAACCGCGCGCGCCAGGTCCACCTGGCCGAACGCGAAGCGCTGGTGCGCCTGCTGGGCTTCACCTCTGCGCAGACCTTCACGCTGCCCGAACGCCTGCCCGAGCTGCCGGCCGCACCGCGCGCGGTCGACGAAACCGATGCCCAGGCGATGAGCAACCGCCTGGACGTACTGATGGCGCAAAAGGAACTGGCCGGCTTGGCTACCTCGCTCGGGCTCACGCGCGCCACGCGCTTCATCAACCTGCTCGACCTGAGCTACCTGCGCAAGAGTGAACCGGACGGCGCGCGCGCCAGGGGCTACGAGATCGCGCTGGAAATCCCCCTGTTCGACTGGGGCGGCGCGCGCGTGACGAAAGCCGAAACGCTGTACATGCAAGCGGTGCACCGCGCCGCCGCCATCGCCGTGGACGCCCGCTCGCAGGTGCGCGAAGCCCACGGCGCCTATCGCAGCGCCTACGAACTGGCGCGCCACTACAGGGACGAAGTGGTGCCGCTCAAGAAGCGCGTCTCCGACGAACAGCTGCTGCGCTACAACGGCATGCTGATCGGCGTGTTCGAACTGCTGGCCGATGCGCGCGAACAGGTCGCCAGCGTCAACGCCGCCATCGAAGCCCAGCGCGACTTTTGGCTCGCCGACAGCGCGCTGCAGGCCGCCATGAGCGGCGTCCCCCAATAACACCGAGGTACCACATGGTTTCACGCAGAGATTTCTTCATTGGCGCCGGCGCCGCGGCAGTGGTCAGCCGGGTCGGCGCGGCCTCGCTGCCGGAAGCGCCGCTGATGCAAAGCGCGGCCACCCAGCCGCCCTTGAATCCACCCAACGGCCGGCCCTACAACCCGGTGGTCACGCTCAACGGCTGGAGCCTGCCATGGCGCATGAAGGACGGCGTCAAGGAATTTCACCTCGTGGCCGAGCCGGTGGTGCGCGAGATGGCCCCCGGGATGACGGCGCAGCTGTGGGGCTACAACGGCCAGTCGCCCGGCCCGACCATCGAAGTGGTCGAGGGCGACCGGGTGCGCATTTTCGTCACCAACAAGCTGCCCGAGCACACCAGCATGCACTGGCACGGCCAGCGTCTTCCCAGCGGCATGGACGGCGTCACCGGCCTGACCCAGCCCGGTATCGCACCGGGCAAGACCTTCGTCTACGAATTCGTCGCGCGCCGCCCGGGCACCTTCATGTACCACCCGCACGCCGACGAAATGGTGCAGATGGCGATGGGGATGATGGGCTTCTGGGTCACCCACCCGAAGGACCCGAAGTTCATGCCGGTGGATCGTGACTTCTGCCTCCTGCTCGGTTCCTACGACATCGACCCGGGCAGCTTCAAGCCGCGCGTGAACACCATGACCGACTTCAACCTGTGGACCTTCAACAGCCGCGTCTTCCCCGGCATCGATCCGATGGTGATGGGGCTGAACGACCGGGTGCGCATCCGCGTCGGCAACCTGACCATGACCAACCACCCTATCCACCTGCACGGCCACGAGTTCCACGTCACCGGCACCGATGGCGGCTGGGTGCCGCCGTCGGCACGCTGGCCGGAAGTCACCACCGACATCGCGGTCGGCCAGATGCGCGCCATCGAATTCGTCGCCAACGAGCCGGGCGACTGGGCCTTCCATTGCCACAAGGCGCACCACACCATGAACGCCATGGGGCATGAGGTGCCGAACATGATCGGGGTCGACCAGCGCGGCGTGGCCGAGAAGATCAACGCACTGATCCCGGACTACATGGCCATGGGCCAGCACGGCATGGCGGAGATGGAAAAAATGGCGATGATGCCGCTGCCGGACAATACGCTGCCGATGATGGGCGGGAAAGGCCCGTTCGGCGGCATGGGCATGGGCGGCATGTTCACCGTCATGAAGATCCGCAAAGGCCTGACGCGCCACGACTACCGCGACCCGGGCTGGTACAAACACCCGCCCGGGACACTGGCCTACGAATGGAAGGATGGCGGGGTGACGGTACCGGAACCGGTGCGCGCCCAGGGCGCCCAGGTCAAGTCCGGCGACGAGGTGCTCAAGGTGCAGAAAGGCAGTGGCCACCACGGCCACTAGGATCGAGGTTGGCCAGCTGCGCGATCAGTCCGGCGCGGGGGCGAATCGAATGACGCTGTCCGGCACCACCGTATCCTAAGCTTTGCTGGCGAGATAGGTGCGCCAGCCGCCGAATTGCGTCACTTCCTCCGCGCCGCGCAGGGCGAACGGTTCG
>CAMLHI010000563.1 GCA_946479705.1 uncultured Oxalobacteraceae bacterium | reverse complement strand
CAGGCCGCCATCCGGGCTGTACTTGATGGCGTTGTCGAGGATATTGTCGACCACCTGCAGCAGGCGGGTCGGATCGGCGCTGACCGCGGCTGGCGCCGCCTCCACCTGCAGCGTAAAGCCGGCCGCGCGGCCGCTGCCCTGCAGGGTATCGATGCTGCGCCGAACCACGTCGGCCAGGTCGACCGTCTCGGTGTGCAGGCTCAGCTTGCCCATCAGGGCGCGGTTCACTTCAAGCAAGTCGTCGACCAGCTTGCACAGGTGATCGGTCTGGCGGCGCAGCACGTCGCGGGCGCGCGCGCTGACGGCCGGCTCGAGATTGCCGCCGCGTTCGAGCAAGGTGACGGCGCTGGCGATGGCGCCCAGCGGATTGCGCAGCTCGTGGCCCAGCATCGCCAGGAATTCATCCTTGGCGGCATTCTGTTCCTCGGCCCTTGCGCGCGCCTGCTTTTCCAGCACCAGCAGGTCGTCGCGCTCGCGCTGGGCATCCGAGCGCGAGGCCATTTCCGCCTGCAGGCGGCGGCTCGCTTCGAGGATCGCTTCGTTGAGCCGTTCCAGTTCCACGATGGCCGAGCGCGGCAGCGTCTTGACCTCGCCGCCACGGCCGAGCAGGCTGGCGCTTTCCGAGGCGCGGCTAACGTAATGGACCAGGTGCCGCCCGGCCAGCATGGTCAGCGCCAGCGCCGACACCAGCGCGATGAACAGGCCGGCGCCGATGATGCTCACGCAGCGCCGCACCGCCCCATCGATTTCGCTGACCGGCGCGCCGATCAGGATCGACCAGTTCGACAGGGCCGAGCGGGTGTAGGCGTCGTAGACCTCGTCGCCGGTGCCGTTGATGTGGCGGAACACGCCGCTGCGCGCGCTGGAGATCACGCGCAGTGTTTCACCGCCCACCTTGCTGCCGACAAATTCGTCGGCGCGGTCGCTGCGCGCGATGACCACGCCGTTCTGGTCCAGGATACTGACGCGCCATGAAGGCGGAAGGGTGGCGCTGCCGAATGCATGGGTGAAAAACTGCGGCGAGAATGCCTGGCCGAGCACATAGGTATTGCCATTGCCCGCAGTGACAGGCACCTCGACCGTCACAAAATTATTCTTGAGCAGCTCACCCCATTTGATGCCCGTGACCTGGCCTTCACCGGTGGCCAGCATCTTCTTGACCTGCTCGGGATCGGGGCGGAAGGGCAGGCTGTCGCTGTAGGGGCGGCGGGTGTTGATCAATTGCTTGCCGTCCGGGCGGTACAGGATGATCCAGGCGCCGGGGCCGGCATTGGCCTGGGCGGCCTCGTGGTAGAACTTTTTCAGGTCGTTCTGGGCCAGGGCGCTGGAATTGGCCAGCACCCGCAGTACCGACTGGGCACGGTGAATGTCGGCATCGATCATCAGCGCCGTCTGGGCCGCGCCTTGTTCGATGCGTCCGATGGCCGACGCATTCTGGGCCTGCTGCAGCGAACTGAGCGCCATGCCGCAAAACAGCGCGACCGGCACCACGATCGAGGATGCCAGCAGAAAGTAAAACGTACGCAGTTTCATGCGGGAAGCGTCGAGGAGGAACGAGCGCCGATTTTACATGAATGCAATAAATTACTTGGCGCGATACGTGCGCAGCTATGCGGTGCGAATAAAGCGTGGCCCCAGCACCACAGCCGACAGGGCCGCTACCGTCAGGGCGATGCCGGCCCACTGCCAGCCGCTGATCAGATCGCCCAGCAGCAGCATGCCGGCGGCGATGCCGACCACCGGCACACCCAGGCTGAAGGGTGCGACCCGGTTGACCGGGTGGCGCTTGAGCAGGCCGGTCCACATGGCATAGCCGGCGATGGTGGCGCACCAGCCCAGGTAGGCGGTGGCGGCCACGGTGCGCCAGTCCAGCGATGTCCACAGCGCATGGCTGGCGGGCGGATCGAAGGCCAGCGAGAGCAGCACGAAGGGCAGGATCGGCACCAGGCTGCTCCACACCATGAAGGGGATGACCTCGAATTCCGGGGTGCCCTTGCGCGCCAGCCGCACAATGATATTGGAGGCCGCCCACATGGAGGCGGCGCCCAGGCACAGGGCGAAGCCGGCCGGGCTGACGGCCGTGTTGGCGCCGGCGATGGCCAAGCCGAACGCGGCCAGCCCGAGCGCGGCCAGCACCAGGCCAAGCTTCAAGGGACGGTGGATATGTTCGCCCAGCAGCGCCACACCGAAGAAGGCGGTGAAGAACACCTGGGTTTGCAGGATGACGGAAGCGAGGGCGGCCGACATGCCGACCTTCAGCGAGAGAAACAGCAGGCCGAACTGGCCGATGCCCTGGAACAGGCCGTACAGCACAACCCATTTGACCGGCAGCCTGGGCGGGCGCACGAAAAGCAGCAGAGGAAGGATGGCAAACAGGTAACGCCCGGCGCCGAGCTGGAACGGCGTCAGCTGGCGCAGGCCGAATTTCATGGCGACGAAATTGGTGCCCCAGATTAGCACCACGCCCAGCGCCGCCAGATAATCGCGACCGCTGAAGGAAGGCTGGGTCATGAAGGAGGGATCAAGTTGCAATCCCCCATTGTACCGGCTTAGCGGTGGCGAGAGCCCCCGCGGAGGCGGCCGTGGCCGCCCCAGCCCCAGTTGCGGCCGAACACAAATCCCAGGCTCAGCGACACCGGCGGATAGTAGTAGGCCGGCTCGACATACAGCGGCG
>CAMLHI010000562.1 GCA_946479705.1 uncultured Oxalobacteraceae bacterium | reverse complement strand
GAGCAGCGCGTGGCCGAACGCACCAGCCTGCTGGCCGACGCGCTGGCCCAGGCCGAGGCGGCGGTGTGCGCCAAGACCGAATTCCTGGCCAATATGAGCCATGAAATCCGCACGCCGCTCAACTGCATCCTGGGCATGGCGCAGCTGGCCCTGGACAGCATGGGCGAGGCGCGTGAGCGCAACTACATCGAGAAGATCGAGCAGTCCGGCCACAGTGTGCTGCGCATCGTCAGCGAGATCCTGGACTTCTGCAAGATGGACGCCGGCAAGCTGGAAATCGAGCACCTGCCGGTCGACCTGCACGACGTGATCGCCGAAACCGCGGCGGGCTTCATCGGCCTGGCGCGCGAAAAGGGCCTGGAATTGCATGTGCAGGTGGCGCCCGACCTGCCGCGCCGGGTGGCCGGCGACGGGCTGCGCCTGTCCCAGATCCTGGGCAACTACATCGGCAATGCCATCAAGTTCACCGAGCGCGGCGAGGTGTGGGTGCGCGCGCGCGCCCTGGGCGAGCAGCGCGGCGCGCTGCGTGTGCGCATCGAGGTGCAGGACACCGGCATCGGCCTGTCGGCTGAACAGCAGCGCAATCTGTTCCAGCCCTTCCACCAGGCCGACAGCTCGACCACCCGCAAGTACGGCGGCACCGGCCTGGGGCTGGCAATCTGCCGCCAGCTGGCCGAGATGATGGGCGGGACCGTCGGCGTGGTCAGCGGCGGTGCCGGCAGCCTGTTCTGGTTCGAGGCCTCGCTGGAAGCGCTGGCGCCCGCGGCCGGCTGCGCCACCCAGGCGCGCGGCGGTGCGGACGACGATATGGAGCAGGTCATGCGCCGCCTGGTCGGCGCCCACATCCTGCTGGCCGAGGACAATCCGCTCAATCAGGAGCTGACCCGCATCCTGGTCGAGCGCAGCGGCGCTCGCATCACCATCGTCGGCGACGGCGCCGCGGCCCTGGTGGCGCTCGACGGCGCCTGCTACGACTGCGTGCTGCTGGACGTGCAGATGCCGGTCATGGATGGCTGCAGCGCCGCGCGCCACATCCGCGCCGATGCGCGCCTGGCGGGCCTGCCGCTGATCGCGCTCACCGCCAATGCCTTCAACAGCAGCCGGGCCGACTGCCTGGCCGCCGGCATGAACGACTTCCTGGTCAAGCCGATCGAATCGAAGCTGTTCTACCGTACCCTGGCGCGCTGGATCGGCGCCAACGCGGGCGCGGATGTGGCGGCGCCCGCGCCGCCGCCGGACGCGCCCGACACCATCTCGCTGAGCGTGCTGGCCGCGCTGGTGGACAACGACGCCGAGACCATGGGCCACCTGCTGCGCATCTTCCTCGACAACGCCGTCGCCACCATCGCCGAGGTGGAGGCCGCCCTGGCGCGCGCCGAGCTCGGGCAGGTGCGCACGCTGGCCCACCGTCTCAAGTCCTCGGCCCGCGCGGTCGGGGCCATGGCTTTGGCCGATACCTGCTTTGCCCTCGAACAGAACGACGTGCCGGGCGATGCCGCCGCGCTGGCGGCGCAGCTGCCTGCCATGCTCGAACGCCTGCGTACCCAGCTCACCCGCGAACGCCGCCTGGCGCCGCAGCCGACCACCGCTTCCTAACCACGTCATTGACCATGTCCACGCCAACGACCGCCTTTGCCACCGAGACCGCCAGCCTGAATGTCCTGCTGGTGGACGACGATCCCTTCACCCACGAGCTGCTGAGCAGCATGCTGCACTCGCTGGGCGTGACCCGCATCTCCAGCGCCAGCGACGGCGCCCGCGGGGTGGCCGCCCTCAAGGGCAACGCCCCGGACCTGGTCGTGTGCGACTTGCACATGCCGGGCGTGGACGGCTTCCAGGTCATGGAGGCGATGGCAAGCGCCGGCTATCGTGGCGCGGTGATCCTGCTGTCGGGGATGGAGGAGCGGGTGCTCAATTCGGCCGCGCTGATGGGCCGCTTCCACCAACTCAAGCTGCTCGGGGTGGTGCAAAAGCCGGTCAGCCGCCAGGCCTTGTCCGACTTGCTCGGCCAGGTGCGCCGGGGGCAGGCATGAGCGCCCGCCGCGCACCGCTGCTGGCCGCGCTGGCGCTGGCCAGCGCGCTTCTGCCGCTGTGCGGTGACGCGATCTGGTTCAAGCTGGCCGCGCCGCTCGGGGTGGCGCTGGCCTGCGCCGGCCTGCTGCGCGGCGCGCGCGCGCCCGCGCCCGCGCCGGAGCAGGCCGAAGCGGATGCGGCGGTCGACCCGGCGGCGGCCCTGCTGGTCGACGTGCTGCCGGTGTGGGAACACCATCTCGGCGCGGTACTGAGCCAGTCGGAGGATGCGATCGGCCAGCTGATTGCCTCGTTTTCCTCGATTCTGGCGCGCTTCGACGCCGCCGGTTTCGGCACCCACCAGGACGAGCAGGCGGGCGCCATCAGCCTGCTGACCCTGTGCCAGCGCGAACTGGGGCCGGTGATCGGCTGCCTGGAGAGCGTCATCGACAGCAAGGCCGGCCTGCTCGCCCACGTACGCGAACTGGCTGGCGCCATCGGCGAACTGAAGGAGATGGCGGCCGAAGTGGGCCTGATCGCCGCGCAAACCAATCTGTTGGCTATCAACGCCTCGATCGAAGCGGCGCGCGCCGGCACGGCCGGACGCGGCTTCGCGGTGATCGCCGCCGAAGTACGGCGCCTGTCGCTGTCGTCGTCGGACATCGGCAAGCGCAT
>CAMLHI010000561.1 GCA_946479705.1 uncultured Oxalobacteraceae bacterium | reverse complement strand
CCCTGCGCCAGCTTGAGCTTGAACTCGTGCCAGCCGTCGTAGCCCAGGGTGCGGCAAAAGCGCACCACGGTCGGTTCGGACACCTGCGCGCTGCGCGCCAGCGCGGTGATGTTCTGGCTGACCGTGGCGGACGGGTGTTCCAGCACCGCCAGCGCGACCTTGCGCTCGGATTTCGAGAGCGAGTCGAGCTGGGTGCGGATCGAGTCGAGCAGCATCGAGGGTGTGCGCTTAGTCTTCCGGCAGCGCTTCTTCGCGCCACTGCAGGCCGTCGCGCCCGATCAGCGCGCTGGCCGCGGCCGGGCCCCAGGTGCCGGCGGCGTACGGAATCGGCGCGCTGTCGTCCTGCTCCCAGTGGTTCAGGATCGGCTCGACCCATTCCCACGCCGCTTCCAGTTCGTCGCCGCGCATGAACAGGGTCAGCTGGCCGCGCAGGACGTCCAGCAGCAGGCGCTCGTAGGCGTCCATGCGCGGGGTCTTGAACTGCTCGCGGAAGTCCAGTTCGAGCTCGGCCTGTTTCAGGCGCATGCTGTCGCCGGGGGTCTTGGCCATCAGGTTCATCGACAGGCCTTCGTCCGGCTGCAGGCGGATCACCAGGCTGTTGGGCTGGAAGCTGCTGGTGGGCTGGTTGAAGATCGAGTGCGGGATCTGCTTGAAGCGCACCACGATTTCAGCCAGGCCGTCGGCCATGCGCTTGCCGGTGCGCAGGTAGAACGGCACGCCAGCCCAGCGCCAGGTGTCGATTTCGGCCTTGATCGCCACGAAGGTCTCGGTGCGCGACTGCTGCGGCGCATCGGGTTCGTCGCGATAGCTCGGCACGGCCTTGCCGTCCACATGGCCGGCGCGGTACTGGCCGCGCACGATGTTTTGCGCCAGCGTGGTCGGGGTGAAGCGCTTGAGCGAGCGCAGTACCTGCAGCTTGGAGTCGCGCACGTCGTCCGGGTTGATCGAGCTGGGCGGCTCCATGGCCACGATACACAGCAGCTGCAGCAGGTGGTTCTGCAGCATGTCGCGCAGCGCGCCGGAGGTGTCGTAGTAGCCCATGCGGTTGCCCACGCCGAGCTTTTCGGCGATGGTGATCTGCACGTCCGAAATCCATTCGCGGCGCCAGAGCGGCTCGAACAGGATATTCCCGAAGCGCAGGGCCAGCAGGTTCTGCACGGTCTCCTTGCCCAGGTAGTGGTCGATCCGGTAGATCTGCGATTCGGCGAAGACCTTGCCGACTTCGGCGTTGATCTGCTTGGCGCTGGCCAGGTCGCGGCCGAGCGGCTTTTCCAGCACCACGCGCGAATTGGCGGTGGCCAGGCCGACTTCCTTGAGGTTGTCGCAGATCTGCGCGAACAGGTGCGGCGGGGTGGCCAGGTAGTACACGCGCGTGACCGCGTCATCGATGCGCAGCGAGTCGACCAGGGCCGGGTAGGTTTTCACATCCGAGGCGTTGACCGAGACGTAGACGACGCGCTGGGTGAACTTGGCCCAGGCGGCGTCGGTGACGCCCTTGACGTGGGGACGCGACATCTGTTCGACCGTCTGCAGGAATTCGGCATTCGACCAGTCATGGCGGCCGACGCAGATGATGCGGGCGCTCGGCGGCAAGTCGTTGGCGACGTCGCGCGCATACATCGCAGGGAGCAGCTTGCGCATCGCCAAATCGCCGCTGCCGCCAAAAAGAACCAGGTCAAAATCGGTAAGAGCCATAGTGTGTGATCGCAGTAAATGTAGGGCGGGAATGATTGTGTAAATTTACTACACAAATAACGTCATTGCAAGAAATTTTACTACGCAATCGCCAGATTCGCGTTGCGCGGCAAGCGTATTGTGAAGGTAGTGCCACGTCCGCGTCCAGCACTGGCGGCGCTGAGGTTTCCGCCATGCAGTTCCACGATGCGGCGGGCGATGTACAGGCCCAGTCCCAGCCCCGTGGCGTTGGACTGGGTTTGCAGGTTGAAGGGGCCGAACACGTGCGGAAGGTCGAGTTCGCCGATGCCCTGGCCGCTGTCGACGACGTCGATCAGCACCGTGTCGGGCAGGGCGTTGACGCGCACGTCGATGTGCCCGCCGGTGGGGGTGAACTTGATGGCGTTGAGCAGCAGGTTCCACAGCACCTGCTGCAGGCGGCGGCCGTCGGCGGCCAGTTCGATGCCGTCGCCATGGTCGGACGGGGTGACCGTCATGGCGATGGCTTTCTGCTGGGCCGCCACTTCGATGGTGGCCACGGCGTCGCGCACCACGCGGCCCAGCGACACCGGGCTGCGCACGATCGACATCTGGCCGGTGAGGGTGCGCGCCGCGTCGATCAGGTCGTCGATCATCGAGGCTTCCTGGCGCACGTGCATGCGCATGGCCATCAGGCCGCTTTCGACCTGGGGCGGCAGGTTCTTCACGGTGCGCAGCATCAGTTCGAGCCGCAGCGACAGGGCCGACAGCGGGGTGCGCATTTCGTGCGACACCGTGGCCAGGAACAGGTCGCGCGCGCGGCTCAGGCGCTGCAGTTCCTCGATGTTCTCGCGCTGGCGGTCGATGGTGCCGGCCAGGGTGGCCAGCAGGGCGCGATAGGTGGCCAGGCGCGCGCCGGTGAGCGGCGCTTCCTGGCGCACCTCCTGCCACAGGGCCTGGCCGTCGATGCCGATCTGGCGGGCGATCTGCTCGCAGGCCATGGGCGAGGCGAAGTCGTCGAAGCGCCAGCCG
>CAMLHI010000560.1 GCA_946479705.1 uncultured Oxalobacteraceae bacterium | reverse complement strand
TCGTCGACGCTGGCGGCGGCATCGCCCAGCATGCGCACGCCCACGCCCGCCTCGGTGGCGATCAGGCGGATGCGCCCGGCGTACATGCCGCCCAGCGCGGTGGAATCGATCGCGTAGCTGGGCGCGGCGCCGTCGCCCGCGTTCTTGCCGGTGACGGCGCGGCCCGCGTAAGACCATTGATTGGGGCCGGCGAACAGGCCGAGCGTGCCGCCGGCCGCGCTATTGACCTGGCCATCGATGCGGATGCTGCGCGTGACCAGGTCGAGGATTTGCTGGGCGCTGGCATTCAGGCCGGCGCCATCGATCAGGATATCGCCGCGGCTGACGCTAAAGCCCTTGAGGCTACCGTCCGCGCCCCAGCCGGGAATGCCGGTGCTCAGGGTGACGCGGTCGCTATTGATGAAGCCGCAGCCGCTGCAGGTAATGCCGTAAGGGTTGGCCACGATCACGTCGGCGCGCCCGCCCGCCACTTCGGTATAGCCGGCCAGCACGCTGCGCTGGGGGGCCACGACTTCATTGACGATCAGGGTAGCTTCGGCGCCCAGGTTCAGATTGCCGACCAGCTGGCCGGCCAGCTTGGATTGCACCGCCGGGGTGGTGCGGAAGCTGCTGTTGTTGAGCACCAGGCCCTTGGCATCGACGTTGTACTGATTGAACTGGTTGTGCGACACCCCGGCCGCGTTGGCGGTATTGATGTTGACCACCGGTACGCCATTGGCGGAGATATAGGCCGTGGTGTTGCCGCCTGCCGGCACCACCGTGGTGGGCGGCACCGGCCCGGCCGCGCCGGCGGGATTGGCCAGGGCCAGGCCGGCGGCCAGGGCCAGCAGGGCGGGGGCGCGCACGGCGCGGCCGGATTTACCGTGGCCGCGCGCGGTTTCGGGGGCGATGATGTAGGCGCCGCGGGCGGCGCTCCAGATGTGGCGGTAAGCGCAGTTCATGCTGGGGTATCCAATTCGGTGATGGTTGGTGCGATGGGCTTCAGGGGATGCGCGCGGCGTCAGATGTCGATGTTCAGGCGCACCCAGGTCTGGGCGCCTTCGCGCCGCATGCCCTCGGCCACGCTGAGCGCGCGGGTGGTGCTCAGGTCGAGCGAGACGCCGCGCCAGCTGGCCGTGATGCCGGCCGCCGCGCCGCTCAGGCGGCCATGCGGCATGTCCTCGGCGCGGCTGCGCACGCGCCCGTAGTCCAGGCCCGCGAACAGGCGCAGCGGGATGCTCTGGCCGCCCAGCGCCAGTTGCGGGCGCAGCGACAATTCGTTGCGGGCGTACCAGCCGTGGTCGCCCGACAGGCTGTTGTCGACGAAGCCGCGCACGCTGTACAGGCCGCCGATCAGGATCTGCTCCGAGCCGTACAGGGCGGTGCGGGCGTGCTGGCCGGTCAGGGAGGTCGACCAGGCCGCGTCGATACCGGCCAGCTTGAAGGGCCGGTTGAAATTCAGGCCCAGCTTGAATTTGCCGAACTGCGCACGCGGCGCCTGCTCCGGCAAGCCATCGGCGTCGGCCAGGGCGCCGGCCGCGCGCAAGCCGCGCGCATAGCCCAGGTCCAGGCTCAGCGCGCCGCCGGCCACGCCGGTGCTGGTGCTCGAATCGAGGTCCAGCACGCTCAGGCTGCGGCTGCTCACCCCCAGCAGGGTGCCGGCCAGGTAGCTCTTGCTATCCTTGACGGTGAGGGTGGCGGCCAGCGATGCGCGGCTGCTTTGATCGCGGTAGACCAGACGCTCGAGCTTGAGCGCGTCCGAGCGCGCGCTGCCGCGGAACTGCAGCTGGTCGCCGCTGGGCGCGTCGATCATGCTCACGAAGGCCGAACGGCTGCCCGAATACGACAGCGTCGCGTAGCCGAAGGGCGCGGCGGCGGTCAGGCTGCGGCTTTGCGAGCCCTTGCGGTCCATATCGTTGGGCTGGGAGCGGCGGAAGGTGTACAGCAGCAGCTCGTTCCAGCCGAGCAGGCGGTCGGCGCTGAGCGTCACGCCCAGCTGGTCGCGCCCGGTGGCGGCCGAGCCCTGGTTGTCGGCCGACAGGCTGGCGTGGAAGGGCCGCGCCGGCGCGTTATGAATCAGCACGCGGCTGGCGCCGGCGCTCGCGCCGGGCTGGATGTCGAGCTGGGCGCTGTTCGAGGCCAGCTTGTTGACCTGGTCGAGGCCCTGCTCGAAGTCGCGCAGCTTGAGCAGGCCGCCGGCGCGCGGAAACACCGTGCGCGGATTGATGCTGCGCTGGGCGCCCTCGTCGAGCACGATGGCTTCGAGCACGCCTTCGAGCACGGTGATCTCGAGGCGGCCGCGGCCCAGTTCCTGCGGTGCCAGATAGGCCCGCGTGGTGATATAGCCGCGCAGGATGTAATCCTTGGTGACCTCGCCCAGGATCTCCTCGATCTCGGCCACGCCCAGGCATTTGCCGCCGAAGCGGCTGTCCAGTTCGGCGCGCACCGATGGCGACAGATGCGGCGCGCCGCTGATGGCGATGGTCTGGATGAGATGACACTTCGAGCCCGCCGCCGAGGCATCGGCGCGCGGCACCAGCGCGCCGGTATCGATGCCGGGAGCGCTGCGCGCGCGCGGGGCGGCCGCCTCGATGTCGCGCTCGATGCGCTGCTGGTTCTGGCGTTGCAGGATATCGGCCTGGCGGGCGGCGGCGGCGGCATCGGCCGCGCTTTGCGCCTGGGCGGCGCCGGGCAGGGAAAACGCCGC